>NZ_JBJEEY010000076.1:0-2210 GCF_051873555.1 Floccifex sp.
GTTATTGTCTGTTTGATTTTTTCTTTTTGCGCTTTATTGGATTCGGATTTATATGCTTTAACATTTTTCTTATATTCACGCAATATTTTTTGTGCCGTTGAATCTAATATAAATCCTGTGTCTTTGCTACCTACACGTTTACCTATTACAAAAGGTATCTTATTGATAAGAGAATTGCCAACCTTTATATCAATATCTATATTAGGTAAAGTCTCCATCACTCCATTCTTGTAATATGCATTTTTTAGAAGCTCAATCCATAATCTTAACTGACAAATATGAACCGCTTTTGCATTTAAATCTACACCAAACAAACATTCTTCAATGATTGTTTTCTTTTCTACAAACAATGTTTCCTGTATCTGCTGTGACGCAACACTATTTTTATCATACACAAAATCTTGTCCTTGGGCATCTTCAACAATTAAGGTATCGTCATTAACATAAATATCGTAATCCCGTAACAGCCTTGTTGTACCATGAATAAAAATTACTCCCAAATCTGCTTTTATTGCAATCAGACGATTTAATGCAGATACCAGAAAATGTCCCGAACCAACGGCTGGATCACATATACGAATAGAATTGATAATTTCATTAAGTTTCTGATATAGAGTCAAATTTCTTGCAGAGTCTATTTCAAATTTTAAGTCATCCATCGTTTTACAATGCCAATGCATTTCTTGATTAATCTTTTGAATGACAATACGCTCCAACGTTTCCTTGTTCATGTATTCTGTTATTTCACTTGGTGTATAGAATGATCCGTCTTTATATCCATTAATTTTTTCGAAAATCAATCCTAAAACAGATGCATCGATAATATCTTTTCCGTGTTCTAAAACCCCTTCTTCTGAAGCGTATGCACCAAAATCATAACTGTTTAAGAAATCAATAATATATTGCAGCAGCGGAAGTTCCTTGATTTTCTTATTTGCCAATACAGAATGTGATTTCAATGTTAATGGTGCATTCTTCAGGTCATTAATGTTGATATCTCTTTTTTCAATTTCCTGTTTTTCAAACAAAGAACTATTTAAATACGGAATTTCAGAAAATTTGTTGTAGAATTCGGTTTCTGTACGTTCTCGTTTTCCTAATACATTGAAAAATAAATCTTGCAAATTCTGAAAAGACTCAATCTTGTCATTATCAAGGATACGGTAACAAGATTCATTTGAATTAAATGTTACCAATTGTCCTTCAAATAGTTTAATGAACAACAGCCTGTTGATCCAGATGATAATCAATTCAAATGTATTTTCAAATGCAATCTCTGTCGGTGCTTCTTTGTCATCAATATACTTACGATAAACCTGTTCAGCCATTGAATTTTTTGTTTCCGTATCAATGACAATTACATTCTTTCCATTTTTTTTGATTTCCTTAAGTCCCAGTATATATAATAATTCCTGATAGAATTTGTTATTTAATACATGGGCTTTTTCTGTAGGTTTATAAACATCCTTCAAAAGATAAAAGTTACTGAAAATCTTATATAGATTTTTCCATTCCCTTTTCTTTTTATATGTGTCATTCAAATTAAAATGGACAAAATCCAATTTTTCCGTGATATCAACTTTTTCAAGATGATTTTTTATTTCTTGATAAAATTTGTTGGTGTCTTTGGCGTAATTTAACTGATTGTTACAATATTTGAAGTAGGTTTTCTCCAAATAGCCAGTACAGTATTTTTCAATATCATTTGCATCAAAAATAAACCAATCTACGGAATTGGTAACAATTAATCTTCGGATTTCCGTATTGGGATTCATACGAACCTTAAACCCTGTAGTATCTCGTGTTGCAACGAGATAGTAATAAATCAATTCCCATAACGCCTTACGGTTAACTGAATTCTCAGTGAGCATTTCTGACCTATTATCCGGTTTTTTCGTTTCTAGCAGTGCCAATAACTGACCATCATATTTTATGGTACTGTCAATGTACTTATCCGTATTAATCGTATATCTTTCGTTTTGATAAAAATTTCTCTTTAAAAAATCATTAACAATATTTTTAAAATATTCCTCATTTTCTTTTTGCTTTACAGCTTGATTGATTTTTAACGCATAATTCTCCAATTCTTTCCCAAAGGTATTTAGTGTGGACGAGTCCAGTCGTTCTCTATAGTAACGTTCGTCATATGCTTTCAATGCATCAATAATTGTTTTCTTCATCGGTATTTCACTCCTTGTACATGGAATTAT
>NZ_JBJEEY010000077.1:0-2197 GCF_051873555.1 Floccifex sp.
ACAAATAAATCAAGGTAGCTGTATTTGTATCAAAACGTTGATTTTTGACACTACCCCGGAAATATGGAGGTGAAAAACATGTGTGAGATCATGGAAGAAATAAGAGAAAGTGGAAGACTTGAGGGAATTGCTCAAGGAATAGCTGAAGGAGAAGCAAAAGGAAAACTAGAAGAAAAAATTTCATTGGCTAAAAATTTAAAAAAATTGGGTTCAGAAGATATCTTTATTGCTAAGGCTTTAAATTGTAATGTGGACTATGTAAAAAAATTATTAGCCTGCTAATGAATGATTGTAGATGCAACTATTCAAATCTATTCCCTATCTATATTTTGTAGATAGGTATTTTTATAATCATATTACTATTCATTTTGTAAAAACGCATTATAATGAAACTGTTGGGAGGAAAGAAGTATGTGGATTGTATTTGCGTTTGGTTCGGCATTTTTTGCTGGATTGACTTCCATTCTTGCAAAATGTGGCATTCAAAAAACAGATTCAACAGTAGCAACGGTAATACGTACCATTGTGGTTTTGATTTTTTCATGGGTCATGGTCTTTGTAGTCAATTCTCAAAATCAGATCTATTCTATTCAAATAAAAACACTTTTATTTTTAATTTTATCGGGATTGGCAACAGGCGCTTCCTGGTTATGTTATTTTAAAGCTTTACAGTTAGGAGATGTCAATAAAGTTGTTCCTATTGATAAATCCAGTACCGTTTTAACTATATTACTAGCCTTTATTTTTTTACATGAAACCATTAGTATTCCAAAAATTATAGGTATAATTTTAATTTCAATTGGAACTATATTCATGATTGAAAAAAAAGATGTTGAAAAAAAAGAAACCAAGAATAACAGCTGGTTATTGTATGCCATTGGTTCAGCTGTTTTTGCTAGTTTAACATCAATTTTAGGAAAAGTAGGAATTACAGGCATTGAATCAAATTTAGGAACAGCTATACGAACCATTGTTGTATTGATTATGTCATGGGTAATGGTTTTTGTTTCGGGTAAACAAGAAAATCTAAAACATATTGATTCAAAAGAATTGTTCTTTATTTGTATTTCAGGATTAGCAACAGGTGCTTCCTGGCTTTGTTACTATAAAGCACTACAAGATGGATTGGCTAGTGTTGTGGTTCCTATTGATAAATTAAGTATTTTAGTAACCATTGCTTTTAGTTCTATTGTCTTTCATGAAAAATTATCGAAAAAAGCTAAAATTGGTTTAGCAGGAATTGTCATTGGAACATTTTCTATGTTGTTATAAAAAAATCTGGAAATTCCAGATTTTTATTTTGTTCACAGGTCAAGTGGAAAGCAGGTATTGTTTAATATCATCAATTTTCGGGCAAAGAAATTGTGAGTTTATATTGATTGTGGTATTTTTCCAATTGACGCTGTATGAAAAGTATATCATGATTCTTTTTTTGGTGGATTGTTATTTATTACATTACTATTGTTAGAAAAACAAAATAAAAAAATATAGATTTTCTTTCTAATAATTTATCTATCATTATAAAGAATCCATGCTATAATTTTCATTAGTTATGACTAAAAGAGAACAACAAAGAATAGAAACACGTAATAAAATATATGAAATTTCGTTTCAATTGTTTTTGGAAAAAGGATTTGATAAGGTAACGGTTCAAATGATTGTTCAGAAAGCCAATTTATCTGTAGGTGCTTTTTATCATCATTTTCAATCAAAAGAAGCAATTATTGATGAAAGATATAGAGACTTTGATGAAGTGCTGGAAGAAAAATATCATTTGGAAAAGCCAAAACAAGGTTTGGAATCAATTTATTATTTGGTTTATAAACAAAATGAGGCTTGTTTTGAAATGGGATATGAATTAACAAGTGTTTTATTTAAAAATCAAATTGGAATTCATCATTCTTATATGTTTAATACGGATCGTTTTTTAGTAAAAGAATTAAAAAAGAATGTGGATATAATGAATAATGGAAAAATAGAAACGGATATAATTGTAGAAGAATTGTTACGAATTACTAGAGGGACAATCTATGATTGGTGTTTACACGATGGAAATTATGATTTATTTGAACAAGCAAAGATTTGTGTAAATATGTGTTTGTTGTATTTTGGATTGATTGAAGGGCAAAGTTAATTTTGTCTTTTTTTTAGTATGACGGGCATGCCATACGTCTAGGGTGAAAGTCCCAAAGGAGGT
>NZ_JBJEEY010000078.1:0-10811 GCF_051873555.1 Floccifex sp.
GAAACCCCCATACCTTTATTAAAAGATATGGGGGTTTGTCAACACTCTGAAAGAAACATTATAGTTTCTTTTTAGTTTGAAGATTGTTGTAATGTCACAGTTACATGCACTTCTTTACCATTGCGAGATACAACCATTTCCACTTCATCTCCAATGTGATGACTTCTTAAAATGGATTTAACTTCAGCAGCTGTTGAAACTTCTTTTCCATCAAAAGAAATAATACGATCATTTTGTTGTAAACCAGCCTTATCAGCGGCACCATTTTCTACAATTTGAACAATGTAGACACCATTTTCATAATTTTTATTATTTGTATCTGTTACATCATATAAACTCACACCCAATACAGGACGAGACGTAATTGAACCATTTTTGATTAATTCATCAATTACATCGATGACATTATCAATTGGAATCGCAAAACCCAATCCTTCAACGCCAGTTGAACTTTCCTTCGCATTGACAATTCCCACTAAATTTCCATTCGAATCAAATAAACCTCCACCGGAATTACCAGGATTAATGGCTGCATCAATTTGAAGTAAAGTCATCATTTCATTTTCAACTGTAATTTCACGCTCTAAAGCCGAAACAATACCTGTTGTTACAGTTCCTCCTAATTCGCCTAAAGGATTTCCGATGGCAACAACTACATTACCAACTTCTAATTCAGAAGACTTACCAAACGTAGCTGGAATTAAATCACTGGCATCGACTTTAATGATGGCAATGTCGGTTTGTGAATCCGTTCCAATTAAGGAAGCATCATATTGAGTTCCATCGCTTGTTTTAACTGTGATTTTATTCGTATTTTCAATCACATGATTATTTGTAACAATATAACCATCTTCACTAATGATAACTCCACTACCAGCTCCTGTAGAAATATATTGACCATAGAAACTATTTCCACTCGAAACTGATTCTGTTGTGATTTCAACGACACTTGGTCCACATTTTTTGGCAATATCACTTACATCATGGATTTCAACATCAGATGATTTACTGGATTGTTGTACAATGGTAACACCTGAACTTGAAGAATTCGCATATTTTCCACTGACAAATCCAATGACAGCGGATAAAACACAACAAATAATAACGGTTAAAACGTTTTGAATTGTATTTTTTCTAAATTTAGGTGGCATTTCTTGCATAATCAATTCCTCCTTTTATTTTATGTAACATAGTATATACCAAAAATATGGGATTAAATAATGAAATGTATCAAATTTTTTTGTTTTTTCACGTGAATTATGTGAAAAATGGAATATATGATATAATACAAAAAACGGAGGACTAAATTGTGAATCAATATGAACCGGAAAGAAAAAAAACAACAAAAGCTTCAAAAACAGATTCAAAAAGAAATCAGAAAAAAGAAAATCAAGAAAATCATAAAGATCATCAAATTTCTGAAAAACTAAATCAATATCATAGAATTTCCATTCATACATGTATTCGATGTGCACAGGCAATGGGAATCCCTTATGATTATGGACAATATATGGCTTTACTCATTCAATCCAGTCCAGAACAAATATTTTTGAATTTAAAGAAAGAATATGATTTGAATATGTATTCATTTGAAAAAGATGGCTATGACATAGATTTAATTTCTGTTATCTTAAATCGAATTCAAAATTCAATGCAAGAAAAATTTTCGTTTGCATCTAATCAACATAATATAAAAGAAGTCATTGAAGAAATATTAAAAGTTTGCAAGCGATTAAATATTCATAAAATAGAAGAAGTGAATCGTAATTTTAAAGTTAATATCATGTCTTTAACACAACAATATATGAAACAAGCCAATACCTGGATTCAATCTATTGAAGATGTAAAAACCTATGAAAAGACTTTGTTTTCTTTATTAGCGCAGTTTAAGGAATTATATAATGAATTTGATGTGAATGCGATTTTAGATGTAGCAGATTTCTATATACTTCAAAATGAAAATAAAACAGGAGATTGTTATTATTCATATGTGATTCGTGATTGCCAAAATAAAGATGAAATCTATTATCGATGGGCTTGTATTTATCAAAAAAATGATGTGGATACATCTCGAATGATTGCTAAAAAAGCATTGCGATTTGTTTTAAACGATTCAAAATATTATTCGAAATTACTCGATATTCTTTTATAAAAAAGTTGAATTTTTATTTATGGATTGGTATGATACTATTACGTTTTTATGGAGGGTAGTATCATGTCCAGTCAAAATAAAATTCCAGAATGGATTATTCAGTGTTTAGATCAATACGGAAACTGTGCTTGTGGTCGTTCCATCACAAAGAAATTAGGTAAAGATAAATTATTAGAGATTTTAGAGCAATTAGGACATCCTTGTACTTTAGAAATTTTATCTGAAAAAGAAGAAGCATATCCAGTAGATGGAACTTATATCTTAACATTAAAGAATCGTGAATTATTAGAAGATGATGAATAGTCATCTTTTTTTATTGACACAAAATACTATATTACATGACTATTTTTTTAATAAAGTATTTCATAAAATAAACATGAAAGGAGATCGTATATGTGTACGAGTTTTGTATTAAATCAAAAAAAAAACACTTGTTGGATGGAATTTAGATTTATCAGGTATGGAATATAGAATATCGAATGAGAAAAAAGGTGTATTCATTGAAATATTTGATTCTAAAGAAGGATGGTTACCTTTATTTGGAGCTAACATACGAAAAGATTTTGTTGGAATGCCAACATGTTGGCCTTTTGATGCTAGAAGCAATCCAAAGGGAAGTGAAAAAAATATACTTTTATTGGATATAGATTTATTAACAATGAAAAAAACATTTCAGGAAATAAAAACAATTGTTGAAAACGAGACAATTTGTTCGGTTCCTGAAGTGACTTTTATGTCTTCTATTTCAAATAAAGAAGGAAATGTATTACATATTATTCCTGGTCAAGGCTATAAATATTATGAAAAACCAAAGTATCAGATTCTAACAAATTATTCGCCATTTAAAATGGATTCTTTACAACATCCATGGATGGGATGGGATCGATACCAGATCGCAAAAGAAATATTGGAAAAGGCCACGGATGAATTTGATGTAGATGATTGTTTTAAATTATTAAAAAAAGTATCACAAGAGGTTTGTCCTACAGTTGTTTCGATGGTATTAGATGTTACAGAAGAAATTGTGTATTGGTGTGAAAATAGAGATTGGTCAAATATAAAGAAAAGAAAACTTGCTTATTGATTCAGCAAGTTTTCTAAACTATTTCGAATGGCTTTGATAAAATCATAAGAATTTAAAACCGTTACATTTTCTAAAGACGTAATCAATGCCAAGTCTTTGGTCATTTGTCCACTTTCAATGGTTTGAATGGTTGCTTGTTCTAACATCTTGGCAAATTCCTGTAAATCCAGATTTCCATCCAATTCACCACGTTTATTTAATGCCCCTGTCCAGGCAAAGATAGTAGCCACAGAATTTGTTGAAGTTTCTTCGCCTTTTAAGTATTTGTAGTAATGTCTTTGCACGGTACCATGAGCGGCTTCGTATTCATATACACCACTTGGTGAAACCAAAACAGAAGTCATCATGGCCAATGAACCAAAGGCACTGGATACCATATCACTCATAACATCGCCATCGTAATTTTTACAAGCCCAGATAAATCCGCCTTCATTTTTCATAACACGGGCAACGGCATCGTCAATTAATGTATAGAAATATGTAATATTGGCTTTTTCAAATTGTTCTTTGTATTCATTGTCATATAAATCCTGGAAAATGTCTTTAAATGTATGGTCATATAATTTTGAAATGGTATCTTTTGTAGAAAACCACAAATCTTGTTTAGTGGCTAAAGCATAATTGAAACAAGAACGAGCAAAAGATGTAATGGATTCATTGGTATTGTGCATACCTTGTATTACACCATTTCCTTTAAATTCATGAATCAATTTTCTTGTTTCGTTTCCATTTTCATCTGTGAAAACAAGTTCAGCTTTACCAGCTGGCACCTTCATTTCGGTATTTTTATAGACATCTCCATAAGCGTGACGTGCTAAAGTGATTGGTTTTTTCCAGTTTTTTACACAAGGTTCAATGCCTTTTACAATAATAGGAGAGCGAAAAACAGTTCCATCCAAAGCTGCACGAATCGTTCCATTAGGACTTTTCCACATTTCTTTTAAATTATATTCACTCATTCTGGCTTGATTTGGTGTGATAGTTGCACATTTTACCGCAACACCATATTTTTGCGTCGCAACAGCAGAATCCATCGTAACTTGATCATCGGTATTGTTTCGATTTTCCAATCCCAAGTCATAATATTCTGTATTTAATTCAATATAAGGTTCTAATAACTCTTCTTTGATCATTTTCCAAAGAATACGAGTCATTTCGTCGCCATCCATTTCCACTAATGGCGTTTGCATTTTAATCTTTTCCATGAATATTCTCCTCTACTTTTTTCATTTCTCCTACATATACATTGGCAGGACGAATTAATTTTCGATCGTTTTGTCTAGACTCTAAATGATGACCAATCCATCCTGAAGTACGTGCAATGGCAAACAATGGCGTAAAAATTTCTTTTCGAAATCCTAACATACGATACGCAAATCCACTATAGAAATCGACATTGGCACAAACCGTAATGCCTTTTCTTTTTTTCATGGTTTCTTTAGCGGCTTGTTCAAATGCTTCTAAGAAATCAAACATTTGCATGCATCCTTTTTCCTGTGCCAACTCTTTGCATTCTTTACGAATGATTTCGGCTCTTGGATCACTTAAAGTATAAATCGCATGACCAATTCCATAGATTAAACCACTGTTATCAAAATAATTTTTATCCAGCATTTTATTGCAAACTTCAGTTAAGACATCGTGATTGGTTGTAAATCCAATATCATTGATTAAATATTCAAATTGTTCATAAACCTTTAAATTTGCACCGCCATGTTTTGGCCCTTTTAAAGAACCAAGAGCTGCAGCAATACAAGAATAAATATCAGTTCCCGTTGTTGAAATAACAACATCCGCAAATGTTGAATTATTTCCACCACCATGGTCGGCATGAACAATTAATAATTTATCGACCAGACTCACTTCTTTTTGCGTATATTTACGATTTTCTCTGGCCATGTAGAGAATGTTCTCCGCAAAACTTTTATCGGGTTTTGGATAGGTTTCCCAGAATGTTTTAGCATGAACATCGGTATAGTAAGAAAAAACAAATAGTGGCATACTTGATAAAATATGAATTCCCTTTAACATACGATGCTCCAATGTATCATTGTCTGGGTTTTCATCCATTCCATAGAGTTTCAAGACACCAATTTGCATCGCATTTAATATGCTGCTTGTTTTATAAGTGAAATCCGTCATTGTGTTTGTGGCTCTTGTTAATAATTCATAATGAAAGGATTCAAGTTCTTCTTTGGTAGGGAGTTCACCAAAAATTAATAAAAACGCAATTTGTTCAAAACCAAATAAATTGTCTTCATCAAAATGAGCCACTAAATCATTGACAGAATATCCACGATAAATCAATTGACCTTCCACACTTGTCTTTCGACCATGAATATCTTTGTATCCAATGACTTGGCTGACTTTGGTGAGTCCAACTTTAACACCCGTTCCATTGTCATTTCGCAGTCCTTGTTTGACACGATAACGAGGATATAGAGATGGCTCAATAAAGTTATCGGGTTCGTGTTGAACATAAATGTCTTGTAAATTTTTCATAACGTCCTCCTTATTTTTTTTCAAGTATATCACAATTCTTTCAAAAATTTTCATTTTTGTGTATAATAGAAAAAAATGTTTGATTTGAAAGGAAATCGTTATGGAAAATTTAACTCAAAAAATTTTACGAGCACACTTAGTGAAAGGTGAAATGATTAAGGGGTCACCTATTGAAATTGTGATGGACCAGACATTAACACAGGATGCCACTGGGACAATGGCTTATATGCAATTAGAAGCCATGGGCATAGATCAAGTAAAAACAGAAAAATCCATTAGCTATGTAGATCATAACACGCTTCAAAGTGGATATATGAATGCCGATGATCATGCATATCTTCAATCGGTTGCTTCTAAACACGGTATTTATTTTTCAAAACCCGGAAATGGAATTTGTCATCAAGTTCATCTGGAACGTTTTGCTAAACCAGGAAAAACATTAATTGGTTCGGATTCACATACACCGACTTCTTCGGCCATGGGTATGATTGCCATTGGTGCTGGGGGATTGGATGTAGCCAAAGCAATGGCTGGTATTCCTTATCGATTGGTGATGCCAGAAGTCATTAATATTGAATTAACAGGGAAATTAAAACATGGTGTCAGTGCCAAAGATATTATTTTAGAAGTATTGCGCCAATTAACTGTAAAAGGAGGCGTTTCTAAAGTATTTGAATATTCTGGAGATGCTTTGCAGTATTTAACTGTTTATCAAAGAGCTACGATTACAAACATGGGTGCTGAATTAGGGGCAACAACTTCCATTTTTCCAAGCGATGAAGTTACTCATGCATTCTTAAAACAACAAGGAAGAGAAGAAGACTATGTTTGTATGCAAGCTGATCCGGGTTGTCATTATGATGGAAAAATCACAATTGATTGTTCTTCATTAGTACCAATGGCAGCTTGTCCAAATTCACCAGATGCCGTACAAACTATTGCTTCTTTACAAGGAAAAAAAGTCGATCAAGTCGCCATTGGTTCTTGTACAAATTCTGGATATGAAGACTTAATGAAAGCTGCAAAAATTTTAGAAGGAAAAACCATTGCCGATCATGTCAGCTTAGTGGTTTCACCAGGTTCTCGTCAGGTTTTAATGAAATTAATGGAAAATGGAACATTGAAAACATTTATTCAGGCAGGTGCTCGTATTTTGGAATGTACTTGTGGACCTTGTATCGGAATGGGACAATCCCCAAAAAGTGATGGCATTTCTTTACGAACATTTAATAGAAACTTTTATGGACGATCTGGGACATTAAGTGCTGGTGTATATCTGGTTTCTCCTGAAACAGCAGCAGCCAGTGCGATTGCAGGTGTTTTCTGTGATCCAAGTACGATAGAATACGACGATACAATTGAAGAAAGTCCATATTATGTAGATGACTCCATGATTATTGCACCGAGTCAACACCCAGAACAAGTGGAAATTATTCGTGGACCTAATATTAAGCCACTTCCAGTTAATGATGCGATGAGTAATGTCATTGATAAAAAAGTTGTTATCAAATTAGAAGACAATATTACAACCGATCACATTGCGCCAGCTGGAGCTCGTGTACTTCCTTATCGTTCGAATATTGAAAAACTAAGTGAATTTGTGTTTGAAAACAACATTGAACATTTTGATCAAATTTGTAAAGAAAACAAAGGTGGAATCATTGTTGCCGGGGAAAACTATGGACAAGGTTCTTCTAGAGAACATGCAGCTTTAGCACCTATGTATTTAGGTGTAAAAATGGTCATTGCCAAGAGTTTTGCTCGTATTCATAAAGCAAATTTAGTGAATTTTGGAATTATTCCATGTGAATTTGAAAACAAAGAAGACTATAACAATATTGATTTTATGGATGAATTAGTGATTGAAAATACATATAATTTATCTGAAAATCCAGTCTTAATTGTTCAAAATAAGACAAAGGAAACAACTTTTAAAGTCAATACATCTCTTTCTAATGAAGACATTGAAATCTTAAAAGCAGGAGGCGCGTTAAATTATATACGCAATCAACAATAAGATGATTAAAACAGTGGGAATGATTGGTCGAGGGGCCATTGGAACGTTATATGGAAGCTTATTTCATTCTGTTTTATCCAATGACGAAATGGCTTATATTGTCGACGAAAAAAGAAAAGAAAAATATGAGAATTTTCCTTTAATTTGCAACGGAAAGAAAACAGATTTTAAATATGTGACGAGAGTAGAGGAATTTCAAAAAGTTGATTTGATTTTTATTTCAACAAAATATAGTGGCTTAATGGACTCAATTTCTTTAATGAAAGACTTTTTAAAAAAAGATACAATTATTGTGTCTTGTTTAAATGGCATTTCTTCTGAACAAATATTACGAAAAGCATTTCCCAATCATAAAGTGATTCGTACCATTGTTCAAGGAATGGATTCAACATATTTGAATCATGAAGTGAAATTTACTGTCTTAGGTGAATTATTATTTGGAAAAGAATTTGAAGATGAAAGAGATGCTTGTGAAAAATTAGAACAGTTTTATACTTTTACAAATATTCCATTTCGAAAGTGTGAAAACATTGTATTGGATCAATGGAATAAATTGATGTTTAACTGTGGAATCAATCAAACATGTGCAGCGTATTATTCAACGTATGGAGGATGTAAAGTAAATGGTGTTTTACGAAATGTTTTTGTACAAGCTATGAAAGAAGTGAAAGAAGTCGCTAATGCGTATGGCATTGCATTAACGGATGAACATATTGAAAACTGGAAAAATGTTCTTTCTTCTTTGACAGATGAAGGCATGCCAAGTATGCGACAAGACATTATTGCACATCGCAAAACAGAATTAGATTTATTTTCAGGAACGATTTTACCTTTGGCAAAACAAAAACAAATTTATTGTCCTACGTTAAAGAATCTATATGATTCCATTCTAAAAATTGAAAAAAATTTCAGGTCGTAAAGTAATTCTTTACGACCTTTCATATCAGTTGAATAACTATTTACAGATATCTATAAGTAATAAGAAGAGTACGCACTCCTCATTTTTTTTATCCAAAATATTAATACTTACTTGAATATATAAGTTCATAAAAGAATTTCTCTTATCAGTTGCATACCGTCATTTCTTGTTTTCGCTTTTTTGGGAAAGAAAAAAATTATGTATTGAAACCAAATGAAAGAATTGTATAAAAAGAAGAAATTAATATAAATGTAAGCGCTTGAAAAAAATACATGAAAACTTTATGAAAAACTCGTTGATTTTAGTTGCTAAAACAAATATAATTTGTAGGAAATGTGAATTTTTGGTCATGATATTATGGCTTAGATTTACTTTGAAAGTGAGGAAAAGGAAATGAGTACAATTGATTTAACTAAATACGGAATTACAGGTACAACTGAAATTGTTTACAATCCTACTTATGAACAATTGTTTGAAGATGAAACAAAATCAGATTTAGTTGGTTATGAAAAAGGTGTAAATACGGAATTAGATGCGGTTAATGTCATGACTGGTATTTATACAGGTCGTTCGCCTAAAGACAAATATATCGTTATGGATGAGAATTCAAAAGATACTGTATGGTGGACAAGTGAAGACTATAAAAACGACAACCATCCAATGTCTGAAAGTACTTGGAAAACAGTAAAAGAAATTGCGGTGAATGAATTATGCAATAAAAAATTATATGTTGTTGATGCTTTCTGTGGAGCCAATAAAGACACTCGTATGGCCATTCGTTTCATTATGGAAGTGGCTTGGCAAGCACATTTTGTTAAGAATATGTTCATTCAGCCAACAGAAGAAGAATTAAAAGATTTCGAACCTACTTTCGTTATCTACAATGCTTCTAAAGCAAAAGTAGAAAACTATGAAGAATTAGGATTGAATTCACAAACTTGTGTTGCCTTCAATATCACAAGCCATGAACAAGTTATTATCAATACTTGGTATGGTGGAGAAATGAAAAAAGGTATGTTCTCAATGATGAACTATTACTTACCTTTACAAGGAATTGCTTCTATGCACTGTTCCGCAAATACAGATATGAACGGAGAAAACACTGCTATTTTCTTTGGATTGTCTGGAACAGGAAAAACAACTTTATCAACAGATCCAAAACGTTTATTAATTGGAGATGACGAACATGGTTGGGATGACAATGGAGTATTCAATTTTGAAGGTGGATGCTACGCTAAAGTTATCAACTTAGACAAAGAATCTGAACCAGATATCTACAATGCGATTCGTCGTGATGCTTTATTAGAAAATGTTACAGTCGATGGAAATGGAAAAATTGATTTTGCGGATAAATCTGTAACAGAAAATACACGTGTTTCTTATCCAATCAATCACATTGAAAACATTGCTTCAAAAGTAAATGGTGTTTCAAGTGGTCCAGCTGCTAAAAACGTAATTTTCTTATCTGCAGATGCCTTTGGAGTATTACCTCCAGTATCTGTATTAACACCAGAACAAACACAATACTATTTCTTATCTGGATTTACAGCTAAATTAGCTGGTACAGAACGTGGAATCACAGAACCAACACCTACTTTCTCGGCATGTTTTGGACAAGCTTTCCTTGAATTGCATCCAACAAAATATGCGGAAGAATTAGTGAAGAAAATGGAAAAGAGTGGAGCAAAAGCTTACTTGGTTAATACAGGATGGAATGGAACTGGAAAACGTATTTCTATCAAAGATACTCGTGGAATTATTGATGCAATCTTAAATGGAGACATTCAAAATGCACCAACAAAAACAATTCCATATTTCAACTTTGAAGTACCAACTGAATTACCTGGTGTAGATGCAAATATTTTAGATCCTCGTGATACATATGCTGATGCAAGTGTATGGGAAGAAAAAGCTAAAGATTTAGCAGCTCGTTTCAATAAAAACTTTGTGAAGTATACAACAAACGATGCTGGAAAAGCGTTGGTTAAAGCAGGTCCTCAACTTTAATTAAAAAAACAGTCTTTGACTGTTTTTTTTCTTTCTGACAAGAATAATGACAAATTAAGGCATATAATAAAGGTATGGAGCTAACTATATAAAATTCAAGTATTTTTTATGAAAAAGTTTGAAAATATAA
>NZ_JBJEEY010000079.1:0-48579 GCF_051873555.1 Floccifex sp.
ATCAAATCCTGGAAATATTCCAGGTTTTTTTTATATTTATTTTTTGATAAAATAAACTCATGGAATTTTCAAGAACCGAATTATTAATTGGAACACAAGCTATACAAAAACTCAAACAAAGCCATGTAGCCATTTTTGGTGTTGGTGGTGTTGGTGGCTATGTTGTCGAAGCTTTAGTAAGAAGTGGCATTGAACACTTTGATTTAATTGATGCCGATGTTGTATCTATATCCAATATCAATCGTCAGATTATTGCCCTTCATTCTACGATTGGTAAAAATAAAGTTGATGTAATGAAAGAAAGAATGCAGGATATTAATCCCAATGTGCAAGTACAAACGCATCCACTTTTTGTGACAAATGAAAATATAGCTGACTTTAACTGGGATCAATATACTTATGTAGTCGATGCCATTGATACCATCAGTGCTAAAATTGGACTTGTTTTAATATGCCAGGAAAAAAATATTCCCATTATCTCAAGTATGGGCGCTGGAAATAAATTAGATCCCACAAAATTTGAAGTTACTGATATTTATAAAACCAAAGTATGTCCTTTAGCCAAAGTCATGCGAAGAGAATTAAAGAAAAGAAGAGTCAAACATCTAAAAGTGGTTTATTCACAAGAACTTCCTATAAAAATAGAAAACCAGCCAATCGATCCTGTAAGCCATAAAGCCATTCCCGGTAGTTCTAGTTTTGTGCCATCGGCAGCAGGCTTGATTATTGCCTCAGAAGTGGTAAAAGATCTTATAAAATAGAGAAAAAATTTGTCTTTTTCTCTTTTTTTTTCGTATAAAAGAATATGAAAATAAAAGAAATGTCAGAAGAAAAACGTCCACGAGAAAAGGCTTTGCGTTTTGGATTGGAATCCCTCACTGATTTAGAACTTATTGCCTTGATTTTACAAAGTGGAAACAAAAAAAGAGATGTATTTGAAATAGCTAAAGATGTACTCAAACAATCGGAGGATTTAAATAAAATGTTTGAGTTATCTGCGATTTCTTTGATGAATATTCAGGGAATCAGCAAAGTCAAATCTCTTCAACTCTTAGCTGGAATTGAATTGGCAAAGCGCTCTTTAAAAGCCCATGCCTATCAAACCACAATTCAAAAGCCAACAGATGTGTTGCATTGGTTTCAATTGGAATACGGGACATTGAAACAAGAAAACTTTGTTGCGATTTATTTAGATACCAAAGGACATATTATTTTACATTGCACATTGTTTATTGGAACGCTAAATGAAAGTAGCGTCCATCCCCGTGAAATTTTTAAAAAAGCATTTGAAGTCAATGCGTATTCCGTTCTTGTTTTGCATAACCATCCATCAGGGGATCCCAGTCCATCGACTTGTGATATTGAATTTACAGAAAGACTGGATGAAATATCAAATACAATGGGTATTTATTTGATGGATCACATCATTGTGGGAAAGAATCGCTATTTTTCTTTTCGCCAGGAAGAATATCTTCGTTGAAACAAATCGAAAATATCGTTATAATGAAAAGGAATTTGGGGGAAATTATGCGAAAACTGACTCGATTACAGAAAATATTGTCGATTTTGATTTGTATCAGCTTAATTTTTAGTTTCATTATGTTGTCCCTGAGACAAAATTCACTATCAAATTTAGGATACAGTGCCTGGACATATATAAAATATGGATTAATTGACTATCCATTGAAATCATTAGGAAATGGAATATCGGATTTAGCCAATTTATGGCACGTCTATGAAGACAATGAATATTTAAAAGAAGAACTAGCGCAACAAAGAAGTTATAAAACACTTTATGAAGAAGAACGAAATAAAAATGAAGACCTGGAAAAGTTACTGGAAATGAAAAATTCATTACCCGATGCCTTGACAATTTCCTGCAGTGTTCTACAAAGATCAGCTTCTTCCTGGAGACAAACAGTTACCATTTCAGCTGGAAAAGCACAAGGTGTCAAAGAAAATATGATTGTGATGACTAGTGAAGGAGCTATTGGATTGGTGGAAACTGTTCAAAGTGCCACAAGTATCGTAAGATTATTGACGAGTGAAAATTTAGTCAATGACATTGCGATTAAGATTTCTTTGGAAGATGGAAGCAGTGTAGAAGGTGTTTTACAATCTTATGATGCTCAGAAAAAAGCTTATTGCGTTTCTTTGTTTGATAACGATGCAACGGTTGCAGCGGGACAAAGTGTTGCGACCAGTGGTTCAGGAGGAAACTATCCTTCTGGTTTATTCATTGGAACGGTTGTGGATGTTTCTCAAAGCGATGATGCGATTATATCAACGGTTTATGTCTCTCCCGTATCCAATATGAAGAGTTTTGAATATGTAATGGTCATTGGAAACGAGGAATAAAATGAAAAATCGATTTTATTTGATTCTATTTTTGATACTCGCTCTTTTAGATCAAGCCATTGTCTATCTTTTTCCAGTTGACTATACATATCAGGGATTTTCTTTTGTACCACATTTATGTTTGGCTGCATTTTTAATTAGTATCTACAAAAGAAACTGGCTCGATCGAATTTTAATGGGCTTGTTGTTTGGAATTGCCTATGATGCTTTATTTCAAAATGGTATTTCATTTCATATTTTATGGTATCCTTTTTTAAGCTATTGTTGTGGATTCTTTCAAGAACAAATGGACCAGGACAATAAATTATTGTTGACGGTTGTATGGTTTTTAGTTGTTTGTATCGATGTCATTCCGTTTTTATATTTTCATTTTAAAGATGAGATTTCAATTTCTATTATAAAATGGATGATTCATTTTGAATTAGCAACGGCTTTAATTCATATTGTCTGTATTGCCACTTTGGTTTATATTTTTAATGTCTATGATCGATATCAGGAAATTCAAAGAATTCGAAATCAGAAATTGGAAAAGAAAAAGTATCGAAATTTACGTTTATCCAGAAAATAGAGACAAATCGTCTCTTTTTTCATGTTAAAATAGAGTTTAGAAGGTGACAACAATGAAAAATTTATTATTAATTGATGGCAATTCGATGTTATTTCGAGCTTATTATGCCACTTTATATGGAAAAACCATGAGTACATCCAATGGAATTCCAACCAATGCAGTTTTTAGTTTTATTTTAATGATCAATAAAGCAATTGAAATGATTCAACCAGATTCCATTTTAGTGGCTTTTGATGCTGGAAAAAGCACATTCCGTCATAAAAAATATGAAGCCTATAAAGGGACTCGAAAACCATTAGATGAAGAATTAAAAGTTCAATTTCCAATTGCCAGAGAATTCTTAGATGCCGCTGGCATTGTGCGCTATGAAAATGAAGAATACGAAGCCGATGACATTATTGGAAGCATGGCCAAAAAAAGTCAATCCATTCAAACAACAATCTTAACCAGTGATCGTGATTTACTGCAGCTTATTGATGAATCCACCAATGTATTATTAATGAAAAAAGGATTAACAGATATGGATTTGATGGATGTTTCTCATTTTCAGGAAAAATATGGATTGCTTCCTTTACAGATCATTGACTTAAAAGGCTTAATGGGAGATAGTTCCGATAATATTCCAGGGGTAGCCGGAGTTGGAGAAAAAACAGCTACAAAATTATTACAGACATATCATAGTTTAGAAGCAGTTTATGAAAATATTGATTTGATCAAGGGAAAATTAAAAGAAAAACTGATCAATGGAAAAGAAGATGCATTTTTATCAAAAGAATTAGCTACTATTTATCGAGATATGGAATTTCCATTTGGAATGGACGATTTAGCATTCGATTCGTATTCCAATCAAGTTAATGACTTTTATCAAAAATATGAAATGTATTCCTTTGTGCGTCAACAAACCAAAGAAGTTCAATCCATTGAACAAGTTAAGACATGGAAACCACTGGATTCTTTCTTTTTGCCAATCATTACCAATGAAGGAAAGTGTCTAGGTTTTGTTTGCAGTAATGGAATCGAAACAATATTTGAAAGCATGGACCAGGCTTTAGAAGACAAAGAATTTCAATTGTATTTAAAACAAGAAAATTTAAGTACATGGGATTGTAAAGACTGTATGCATTTGTGTTTAAAATATGGTTTGCCTATGCCACATTTTAAAAATGATTATCACATTGCTTCTTTCTTATTGCATTCACAAGCAACCAATACCGATGATTTATTACAGACTCTGCAAGTACATTTACCGGAGTCTTTACATGAATTGAGTAAAAAAGTCAAAGATAAAGAAGCTTATGAATTGTCTCGTTCTTTAGCTGTATATGGCGCTATGGCTAAGCAATTGTTTTTATTGAAAGAAGACATTGAAAAGCAGTTAAAAGAAATGAATTTATGGGATTTGTATCAAAATATTGAACTTCCATTAATTCCGGTTTTATTTGATATGGAAGTACAAGGAATTCTTGTCAAAGAAAATACATTGGATTCTATTGAAGAAGTTGTTGATGAAAAAATTGATGCACTAACAAAACAAATCTATGATTATGCACATATGGTATTCAATATCAATTCACCAAAACAACTAGGAAATGTATTATATGATGAATTAAATTTACCAACGGGTAAGAAACGATCCACATCGGCTGAGGTTTTAGAAAAATTAGTGGATGCTCATCCAATTGTGCCTTGTTTACTGGAATACCGAAAATATGCCAAAATCAAGTCAACCTATATTGATGGTATTCGAAAACATATTCAAAGTGATGGAAAAATCCATACAAGATTTAATCAAACAATGACGCAAACCGGTCGTTTGTCCAGCAGTGAACCCAATTTACAAAATATTAGTGTACGCGATGAACAAGGAAAAGAAATTCGTAAGGCTTTTGTAGCGAAAGAAGGATGTCAATTGTTGTCAGCGGATTATTCTCAAATTGAGCTTCGTATTTTAGCGCATATGGCCAATGAAGAAAATATGATTGAGGCATTTAAAGAAGGCATTGACATTCATACCCAAACCGCTACGAAAATCTTTATGGTCAAAAAAGAAGATGTTACTTCTTCTATGCGGCGGATTGCCAAAACTGTGAATTTTGGAATTGTTTATGGACAAACAGAATTTGGTTTATCTTCACAATTGAATATCACAAGAAAAGAAGCTTCTGATTTTATGAAAACCTATTTTGCCTCTTTTCCAGCCATTCACTCTTTTATGAATGAATTAATTTCTTTTTGTCAGGAAAATGGCTATGTGGAAACAATTTTTAAGCGAAGAAGAGAAATTCCTGAAATCCAAGATAAAAACTTTATGACAAGGGAATTTGGGAAAAGAGCGGCCATGAATGCACCGATTCAGGGAAGTGCTGCGGATTTAATTAAAATTGCGATGCTCCATGTGAAACAAAGAATGGAAAAAGAACAAGTGCAATCTAAATTGCTGCTGCAGATTCATGATGAATTGATTTTTGAAGTATTAGATGAGGAATTAGATAAAATGGTTTCTTTGGTACAAGAAGAAATGGAACATGTATTGGATTTGAAAGTGCCTTTAAAGGCAAGCATTGCCTATGGCAAAACATGGTATGAGGCAAAATAATGCCGGAAGCACCTGAAGTAGAAACAGTTTTGCGAACATTAGAAAATCAGATTCAAAACTGTAGAATTGAAAATGTATTTGTGTATTATGATAAAATTCTTGAAAATAAAGAGCTTCCTTCTTTATTAATTGGACAACATTTTTTAAATTTTTCAAGAATTGGAAAATATTTAATATTCACAACCGAAAAATATGATTTTGTGGTGCATCTTAGAATGGAAGGAAAATTCTATATCTATAATGAATATCCACAAAATCTTAAACACATTCATGTGGTTTTTGAATTGAATGATCATCGTTATTTGTGTTACCATGACACAAGAAAATTTGGTCGCATGGCTTTATATGATAAAGTAGAAGATAAATATGATTGTCCAGGTTTACAACATATAGGCTGGGATGTATTGGATGAAAGAATGAATGCGTCTTATTTTTATCAAGGCATTCACAAAAAGAAAACAAATTTAAAAAGTGCTTTATTGGATCAATCCATTTGTGCGGGCATTGGAAACATTTATGCCGATGAAATTTGTTTCATGGCTAAATTAGATCCAAGAAGCAATTGTTCAAAAATATCAAAAAAAGATAGTGAAAATATTGTTTTTTATACTAAAAAGATTATGCGCGGAGCTATGAAAGCAGGAGGAACCACTATTCGTAGTTATACTTCTTCACTTGGTGTAACTGGTTTGTTTCAACTGCAACTTCATGTTCATATGAAAAAAGATGAGCCATGTCCAGTTTGTCAAAAACCAATTATAAAAAGAGTCGTGGCGACAAGGGGAACATATATATGCACACATTGTCAAAAAAGAAAGTAATTGCGATTACAGGGTCTATGGGATCGGGTAAATCACAGGCTTCTTCTTATATTTCAAATTTTTATCCGGTATTGGATTGTGATAAAGTCAATGCCAGGTTATTGGAAAAAGGACAAAAAGGATATGAAAAAATAGCGCAAGTGGATTGGATTGTTTTTGATGAGAAAAAAAATATTGATAAAAAGAAAATGGCGTTTTCTATGTTTCAGGATATTCATAAAAAACAAGAAATAGAAGCTATTTTACATCCTTTAATTTTTGAAAAAATTAAACAATGGACACAAAAACAAAATCAGCCACTTCTTTTTGTCGAAGTCCCTTTATTATTTGAAATCCATGCCCAAAATCAATTTGATGAAATCTGGTGTATTTATTGTGATGAAAACATTGCGATGCAACGCTTGATTCAATATCGTCATTTTACGTTTGAAGAAGCAAAAATGCGTTTAAATCAGCAATTAAGTGTTTCCTATAAAAAAGAAAACAGTGATGTTTGTATTGAAAACAATGGAAATTTAAAGGATTTATATCGTTGTATTGATGTAGCTTTAGAAAGGAGTTTATATGAATGAAAATGTTTCAATTTCGATTCAAGAAGCCTTTCAACAAGATTATCAAAGTGTTTTAACTTTATTATATTGTCCATTGATTGGAAAAGAGGCTTATTTTCTATATCAATTATTGATTTCTCTTTCTAGACAAAATTATCAATTGGAAGCATTGATGGATTTATGTGAAATGAAACCGGGTCAATTTGAACGGGCAAGAGAAAATTTAGAAGAATTTTCTTTATTAAAGACATATTTAAATACACAAAATAATCAGTGGATTTTTTATGTGAATCCTCCATTGAGTGCTCATGAATTTTTAATACACGATAGCTTTGCTCGTTTATTTATTCATATTTGTGGAAGCAAAAAATATGATTTTATGAAGTATTATTTTCAAGTGGATTCACAAAATTTAGATGGATTTATTGATGTGTCGAAACAATTTGATACGTCTCGATTTGATTTATGGAATGAAAAAAAAGAAGATGTGTTTCAAAATAATAAACCACAAAATAAAAGAGTCTATGACTTTGATTTTCAAGTATTTTTTCAGGGCATGGATCGGATTTTTCCAATTCGACTTCGAAGTGAAGAAAATTTAAATTTAATTGCTCAGTTATCTTCCATTTATGGAATCGATGAAAAAGAAATGAAACGACTGGTGCAAAGAAGTGTACATCCAGTATCAAAAGAATTGGATCAAAAAGCCTTAAAAGATCTTGTTTTTTCTTCTCGAAAAGTACAAAAAACAAAAGAGGATCCATATACAATGGCACCTGTTCAATTTTTACGATCCAAGCAAAAAGGATTGCCAGTATCTACGAGTGATAAGCGCTTAATTGAGTCTTTATGTCTTGAATATGGTTTTAGTAATGAAGTTGTTAATGTATTAATTGAATATTGTTTAGAAAAAACAAATCAGTCGCTGTCTAAAAATTATGTAGAAAAAGTAGCAGCTAACTGGGCTCGTTTACAAATTGATTCCAAAGAAAAAGCTTTGAAACAAATTCAACCAAAACAAAAGAATCAGCAACCAGATTGGTATCAAAACACTGCGCAAAATAAACCAACAAAACAAGCTTTGCAAGAGGCGTTGCGTTTACAAGAAAAATTGAAGGGAAGTGATGAATAATGAATCAGGAATTGTATGAGAAGCAATTGATTGAAAAATTAAAGAAAAATCGTCATGTTCTTTCGTTTTTAAAGAAAAATGGATTGGATATAAGTTTTGTAGAGACGAATTCAGATTATTTTGAAAGCTGGTTAAAGACTTTAAAGAAATGCGAAGGATGTCAGGGTTTGTTATATTGTGCCCAGCAAATGAATGGTCGAGTAAAAACCATTTATATGGATGGAAATTTTATTGAAGAAACATATATGCCTTGTCGTTATAAGAAAAAAGAAATGAAGGAATTAAAACATCAAAGTTCTTATCGGTTTTCGCATTTATCAATCAGTCAATATAGCATTGATTTAAAAGATATTGATGTTTCACAAGAATCAATGGAATATATTCAAGCTTATACTTCAATGATTAAGTCCATTGAAAATGAAAAAGGCATTTATTTATATGGACAACCAGGTGTTGGAAAAACATATTTAAGTATCGCATGTGCGAATTATTATGCCAAACAAGGAAAGAAAATATCTTTTGTTCGCGTTCCTCAATTAATTCAGGAATGCAAAGATGCCATGAGTGATTATGAATTTCAATCCACGATTTTATCGCATTTAAAATTCAGTGAAATTTTATTTTTAGATGACATTGGATCGGAATCTATTTCTATGTGGACAAGAGATTCCATTTTGTTTCCTGCTTTGAATTATCGCATGGATCATCACTTAAAAACATATTTTACATCGAATTACACAATGGAAGAATTAGCTAAGCAATATTTTATCAAAGGAAAAGACAATAACAGTGTTTCATCAGATCGTTTCTTAGAAAGAATTCGTGCTTTGTCTTCTTCTGTGAGCTTGTTAGGAAAAAGCCGTCGATAATACTTTTAAATTCATTGTTTTTGTATTAAAATAAGTGTGGAAAGCAATTCTAAAGGAGGATAATAAGAATGTTAGTTTCTGCTACTGAAATGATTAATAAGGCCCATGAAGGTCATTATGCCATTCCTCAATACAACATCAATAACATGGAATGGATCATTGCAATTTTAAAAGGATGCCAAGCTACTAATTCTCCAGTTATTTTAGGTGTATCTGAAGGTGCTGGAAAATATATGCAAGGGTACAAAAATGTTGTTGGTATGGTTAAAAATATCCATGACAAATTAGGAATCACTGTTCCTGTAGCTATTCATTTAGACCATGGTTCATACCAAGGTGCATTGGATTGCATCGAAGCTGGATTCACTTCTGTAATGTTTGATGGATCTCATTTTGATTTTGAAGAAAACGTTGCAAAATCTAAAGAAATCATCGCTTTAGCTCATTCAAAAGGAATTTCTGTTGAATGTGAAGTTGGTGGAATCGGTGGAGAAGAAGACGGTGTCGTTTCTAATGGTGAATTAGCAGATCCAGAAGAATGTGGTGCTGTTGCTGCTTTAGGTGTAGACTTCTTAGCTGCTGGTATTGGAAATATCCATGGTAAATATCCTGCTAACTGGGCTGGATTAAGCTTTGATCAATTAGAAAAAATCCAAGCTAGTACAAATGGTAAACCATTAGTATTACATGGTGGTTCAGGTATCCCTGCTGAACAAGTTAAAAAAGCGATTTCTTTAGGTGTTTCTAAAGTTAACGTAAATACTGAATTACAATTAGAATTTGCAGCTGCAACTCGTAAATATATCGAAGAAGGTAAAGACCAGGCTGGTAAAGGATACGATCCTCGTAAATTATTAAAACCAGGAACAGATGCAATTCAAGCCAAAGTAGAAGACATGAACAAAAACTACTTTGGATGTGCTGACAAAGCATAATTCATGAAATTGAGGTGGAATTCATTCCACCTTTTTTTATGGAATAAACGATATAGATATGTTATTATTTTGTCTCAAAAAAAGGAGACAAACTATGATTCAGATCATCAAGGATTTTAAAAAATATTTAATAGAAGAAGAAAAAAGTGAGGCCACGATTGAAAAATATATTCGAGATGTGTCTCATTTTTTTGAATATAAACAAAATGAAGAAATTTCAAAAGAACTTGTGATGAACTATAAAACATATCTAATGGAAACAAAATATAAAACAACTTCCATTAACTCTATGCTTGCCAGCATAAATTCTTTTTTGGATTTTTCTAATCAAGAAGAATGCAAAGTGAAGTGTTTAAAACAACAAAGAAAAATATTTAGCCCAGAAGAAAAAGAATTGACTAAAGAAGAATATTTTCGGTTATTAGAAGCTTCTAAACAAGATGAACAAATGCAATTAATCATGCAAACAATATGTAGTACGGGAATACGTGTAAGTGAATTGAATTATTTTACAGTGGAAGGAATTCAGAAAGGAGTCATTAATATTCGATGTAAAGGAAAAGAAAGAATTATTTTAATTCCGAATAAATTGAAAAAAGTATTACTTAGATATATCAAGAAACACAATATAAAAGAAGGATTTATTTTTTTGACAAAAAAAGGAAAACCTGTAAATCGGACAATGATTTGGCAAAAAATGAAGAAGCTTTGTCAAAGTGCAAAAGTTAATCCCAATAAAGTATTTCCACATAACTTAAGAAAATTATTTGCACGTTTATTTTATAAACTGGATAAAGATATCGCAAAATTAGCTGACATATTAGGACATAGTAATATTAATACAACACGGATTTATATCATGTCAACAGGTCATGAACATAGAAAAAGAATCGAACAATTGGGACTGGTTCTATCAAAAAAAATCCTGACATAATTCATATTATGTTAGGATTTTTGTCGATCTCTTTGAATTTTTATATAAAATTTCATACATATTCTAACACACTTATCTACAAAATCAAGAAAAATTGTCCACTCTACATTTTTGAATCCATTGAAACCAAATAATTGAGCATGACAAATACACTCTCTAAGCGTTTTTTTAAAAAAAACAAGGGAGTGTATTTTTCGCATGCCAAAAAT
This sequence comes from Floccifex sp., assembly GCF_051873555.1. Lineage (GTDB taxonomy): Bacteria > Bacillota_I > Bacilli_A > Erysipelotrichales > Erysipelotrichaceae > Floccifex. The sequence goes on from NZ_JBJEEY010000079.1 coordinate 10,974, forward strand.
AATTGAGAAAGTGAAATCAAAATAAAAACAGAAACATAATATGAATTATGTTTTGGAAACAAAGGAAGGAAAGATATGAAAAGAAGTAATATTGTTCTACAAAAATTTCTATCCATTCTTGGCATAATACTCTGTCTTATTTTTGGTTTTTTACTCATTTGTAATTTGACCATCATTATAAAAGGCGCAATGCATCCAGAAAGTCCACCATCTGTATTTGGAATTACGCCAATGGTTGTCAAATCAGGTTCTATGTCTGGAAATCAAGAAGGTCATATTGAAGCAGGCGATTTGATTTTTATTGACAAAATTGAAATTGAAAAACTGAAAAAAGGAGATGTTATTGCGTTTATGGATGGCGCATCTGTTGTAACGCATCGAATTGTAGACATTGAAGAAAATGAAAACAAGGAATTGGTATTTACAACTAAAGGTGATGCAAATAACGCAGAAGATGAAAAAAAAGTAGGAGAGAAACAAATCGTTGGAGTATTCAGTAAACGAATCGCAAAAATAGGTGATTTTGTGTTATTTGCTCAAACACCTACTGGTATGTTCTTATTCATGGGATTGCCATTATTGGTATTTGTAAGTTATGACGTAATGCGTCGTAAAAAACAAACAATTGAAGAAGCCAAAAAGAATGAAGAACTACAAAAAGAAATTGAAAAATTAAAAAAGGAAAAGAAATGATATCTATGTCTATTTGCCACAAGACATTGATATAAAGAAAAAGGAGAAAAACATGAAGAAAAAGAGAACATTAAGAGCCTCTTCATTATTAATGGCTCTAACATTAGCAACTACAAGCTTTGTAGGAGGAACATTTGCTAAATATGTAACAGAAGCAAGCTATCAAACAAGTGCACGTGTTGCATATTGGGGATTTTTTGAAACAGATTTACAGACAGGTCCAAATGCTTTATTTAGTGAAAGTTATGACAATGTTGCAAGTGAAGACGATTCTTTAGTGGTAGCGCCTGGGACAAATGGAGAAACGAGTTTTCAGTTCCGTTATAAACCTAACAGAAATACAGCAGAGGCTCCAGAAGTAGGATATACATTTACAGTGGATACAACAGGAAGTGAATGCCCTGTGGATCATATTCAATGGGCTTTAAACGACGGGGATTTTGGATCTTTTAATGATTTATTAACTCAAATTAAAACTTTGTCAGGCGATGTAAGTGGAACAAAAGTATATGCACCTGGAGAGTTACCAGTGAATTTTGATGGAACAAATGTTCATACAATTAAATGGAAATGGGATTTTACGGGTGATACAGCCTATGATACGGATGATACAACAAGAGCTAATTATGCAATTTTGGACAATGTTGTAGTTAAAATCAATGTTAAAGCAGTACAAATCGACTAATAAGGAGAAAAATTTATGAAATCTAAGAGTTTTCGAATCGGTTCAGGTTTGGTTGCTCTAGCAATGATTACTACGTGTTTTGTAGGTGGTACGCTAGCAAAATATGTAAGAGAAGGTAGAAGTGCAGATGCAGCTCGAGCAGCGAAATGGGGCGTACAAATTGAACCAAATGGAAATATGTTTTCTGAAGTATATGCAACAGAAGATGCAACATTTGCTGAATTAAATTCTGTCGTTTCAACAGATAAAGTAGTTGCACCTGGAACACAAGGAGAATTAGGAAAAGTTGTGATTACAGGTCAACCAGAAGTGGCAGTGGCAATCAACTTTAATTCAGATTTAATTTTGGATGAATGGTTTGCACCAAATAATGGAGATGTAGACGATGAAATTGTAGAAATAGGTGAATGGGTTTCCTTAGGATGGGTGAAAACAAGTGATATTGGAACACCTTCAACAGATCTTCAAGCACCTGTTTATGCAGTAGAGAGTCCAAATCGTGATGGAAATACAAACGGAGAAGAAGTTGTTTGTGCACAAGAAATTGTTTGGGAAGAACCAGGAAGAAAAGGAGCTTTGTTTGAATACAAATACAAATGGAATGTTATTTCTTTATCTGTGATTCCGGCTCCGGGTATGATTTTCTATTGTCCAATTGTTATTACTGTAGGAACACAAGAATTTAATGGTTTGAATTATCGTTCTGCTGCAGAATTTGAAATGGCAGTTGAAAGAGCAATCAATGCATATTCTTCAAAATATGCAGCTGGTATTGATATGACAACAGTGGATGTGCCTGAAGTGTCTTGGAAATGGGCATTTGATGGAAATGATTCTAAAGATACATATTTAGGAGATCAGGCAGCTGATGGAAATGCAGCAACGATTACTTTGAAACTAACAACAACTGTTACGCAAGTAAATTAAATATAAAACAGAAGTCTGTCAGGTGGCAGTACAGGCTTTTGTTCTTCTTTTTCTATGAGAATTATTTGAAAGAATTTTGATAGAAGAGGAAGAAAAGGAGATTGCTTATGATAAAAAAAGGATTTTTCTTTCACTTATAACTTTATTCATTTTATATATCACAACTTTTTCAATTGCTTCACAACATACTTGGGCAATGAAGGGAAAGAGTCCAAACCATGTTTTAACATATACAAAAGGAAACTTGACATGGGATTCTTCTACAGTTGTTAAAGAAAATGGAATTGCTTATTTAAATTTATTTCATTCTGTTTATGAAAATGCGGTATCCAATAATTCTGAAAAAATAACAGCACCCGGTGTCCATAATGAATCTATTGTTCGTTTGTACAATCAAGTCAATGGTCCGATTCAATATAAAGCATTTTTATATCAGATACAAGATCAAGAACAAATGAACGTGCATTCAAACCTTGAATCAAATCAAGTTGTAAATGTATTGGAAGGGACAATTGAAGGAAAAAAATACAGAGATTTAGATATTTCCTGCCTTTGGCCATATGAAGTCAGTGACCAGCAAGACGAAATTGATTCTATGATGGGAGATTTTGCGAGTATAGATAAACCGACTAATGTAGAAGTTGGATTGTATGTTGTGATTGAAGATGATAATCAATATATTTCAACAGATACATCATTACAAACACATACAAATCAATATTTTGTTCTATTAGCAATAAGTACATTAATTATATTGATTCTATTTAGAAAGAAGAACAAATGAAAAAAATCCGAAAAATATTAAGTTTGATTTTAACTTCATTATTGTCGATTTTCCTTTTATGTAATCTATGCCTACTTTCAAAAAAAATGATATTTAAAACGATTCAGCCAACAATTTTTGGTTACTCCAATGCAATTGTCATTTCAGGAAGTATGTCCGGAAGCATAGAAATTAATGATATGGTGATCTGCCATAGTGTAGATGAATATGAAGTGGGGGATATTATTTCTTTTGTAAGTGGAAATCATCTTGTAACACATCGAATAATTCGAAAAGAAAAAGATGGATTTATCACAAAAGGAGATGCAAACAATGCGGAAGATTTAGATGTTGTATCTAAAGAACAAATAGTTGGAAAAGTTATTTATGTGATTCCTGTTATCGGATTATTTATTTCTTATATACAATCACCGTTGGGCATGAGTATTTTATTGTTTTTGGGATATGGACTCATATTTATTCCAAAATTTATAGAAGAAAAAAAGAGGAGGAATAAAACATGAAACGAAAAATAAATATATGGCTTACTTATTTCATTGTTTTCACAATGATGTCTATAAGTGTTTCATTCGCAAAATATAGTACGGAATCGATTTTAGAATCCAATGCTCGTGTGGCAAAATATGGAATTTCAGTGAATCAAGATTCGAATACTTCTATTAAATTGGATGTTGGAAATACATCACAAACTGGGAATTATACTTTTTCAGTTAAAAATGAATCCGAAGTCATATTGAAATATCATGTTTTTCTTGAAAATGTATCTAATCAAATAAAGGTCACATTGAAAATAGGAGAAGACAGTGAAGAAATAATATCCAGTGGTTCAACTCTATATTTTTCAGATCATGTCTTAAATTTTGGTCAGGAACAAGCATTAGAACTAATTTTTGAAGCGCTTGATGGAACGAATATTGGACAAAATACCATTAAGATTAATGTTCATACTGAACAAATAGATTAGGAGGGAATTATGAATCGAAAAATAAAATATAAATTATGGAGTATTTTCATTTTATCCATCTTGTTATTAATGTCTTTGTCTGTAACAAAAACAGTCGCAAAATATACAGAAGACAAAGAAATAGGATCTTTGGTATTAGATATTACAGATGAGCCATCGTATTTAAATCGACAATTGAAAAATTATATTAATAAGAATGCTTCTACATATATTTTTGATAGCTATAACAACCAAAAATCAAATGTTCCTGCATGGAATAATTTAGAAAATATGGGTGGCACTTTGGATGGTACAGATAATACAGAACTAAATAATTCCGTGAAATATTATTACGATTCAAATAACGATACAGTTTATGTGTTATCTAAAGGAAGTAAGCCACTAATGTTTCCTGCAAATTGTAAGGAACTCTTTTATGGCGTTTTTACTACTTCCGCCACAAATATTCAATTTAACAACATAGATACATCTCATGTAACAACAATGTTTGGAATGTTTGAGTGGACATCTGCACCTTATCTGGATTTAAGTCATTTTAATGTTTCAAATGTAACACAATTCAATTATATGTTTCATATGTCAGCTAATTTAAAGACAGTGGTATTTGGTGAAAACTGGCAACAATCTACAAATCTAAAAGATATGCAATATATGTTTAATGGCTGCACAAATTTAGAAAGTATAGATTTCAATCATATTAATACAAGCCAGGTTGTTAATATGAATTGTTTATTTAATGGATGCCGAAAACTAAAAAATATAGATTTGAGTTCATTGGATATGTCAGAAACTTTGTATTCTCAATTTATGTTTATGAACTATGGAAAAGATATCACAGAACCGATTTCTTTTACATTTTCAAAAAATGCTCCAAAACTAGAAGTATCAAATGGTATGTTTCAAGGAGCAAATTTTGAAACAATTGATTTATCAGGTTTTTATGCTCCAAGAATCCAATTTGTTGAAGGAATGTTTAAAGATTGTACAAATGTAAAAGAACTAAATTTATCTTCTTTTGATACTGCCAATGTATCCTCAGAAAATATGAAAGATTTTTTTACTGGATGTACACAATTAGAAAAAGTAACATTAGGAGCTAATTTTAAATTTTTAGATACAACAGCCGTTTTACCAACAACAAGTGATGGAAAATGGTATATCAATCAAGAAGAAGCTTATACACCAGAAGAACTTGTTTCCGTACAAAATAATGCAACTTCTACTATGACATATTACGCAAACAAAGACCAGTCGCCTATTGTAAATACATTGTCATTTGATCCGGAAGATGAAGAGGAACTAAACATCATAGAAGTTCCAACTGAAAATGTAGATGAATCAATTATAGAAGAACCGGTAATTGATGATGAGCCTGTACAAAATTTTGAAGGGGAATAAGTTGAAAGGGGAGTATGATTATGAATATTGGGATCATTAGTGAAGATATCAATGTTTCGCATATAATTGAAAATAAAATTAATTATTTAATGGAAAATCAAATCATACAAAAATATAAATCTTTTTTTGATTTTTTAGAAACAAGAAAAAATTTTAAATTAGATGCTTTATGCATTGATCTTGATTTGAAAGATTGGAAAACAAAAACGATTGAAATACAAACTTATTATCAAAACATTAAAATCATGTTTTTAGGACATCAACTCTCGGATTATTATCAATTATATGACATGGAATATGCAACTTTTGTTAGTAAAAAAGAACTTGAATGTCTAGAAGATGCGTTACATGCGTTATTTAATGCTTGTCAAAAAAGAGAAGAACATTATATTCAATATAAATGGAAAAACATCACATATATTCAAAAAACGAGAAATATTATTTATTTTGAGCGTGATAAAAGAAGAACAATTATTCACCAAATCAATGGACAGATAAGTTTTACTTATAAATCACTAGATGATTTTATAAAAGAAACAAATGACGAATTTATAAGAACACATGAAAAATATTTAGTTAATCCATATCATTTTGAAATCTGTAAAAGAGATAAAATACAGATGCAGGATGGAACTATCATTCCTATTTCCAGAAAATATTTAACTGAATTTCGTAATAAACAACTGATATTATGAAAATCATAAATCTAAAAGGAAAAAAATTTGGAAAACTGCTTGTAGAATCTCAAACAGAAAAACGACAAAATGGAAGTGTTATATGGCGTTGTATATGCGAATGTGGAAATACAGTGGATGTCAGTGCTCGTAAATTAACAAGTGGAAACACACAATCATGTGGTTGTATACGTAAACAAAATTCAGGAATAAAACCAGTTGATTTAAGTGGACAAAAAATTGGACGATTAAAAGTATTGTCGATGACAAATAAACGAAGTGCACATTCGGTATTATGGACATGCCAATGTGATTGTGGCAATATATGTCAAGTCAGTTGTTCATCTTTACAAAGCCAAAAAACATTGTCTTGTGGATGCTTAAGAGAAGATAGTCTAAAACAAAATCAGTACAGAGTAATCAAACGATCCATTCAACATCAACTAAGAAAAAATAATTCATCGGGATTTATAGGTGTTAGTTATGATCGAAGTACAGGAAAATGGATGGCAAGCATTGGAATAAATGGCAAAGATTATTATTTATGTCGCTCAAAAAATAAGCAATATGCTATTGATTTACGACAAAAAGCTGAAGAAATGATTTTAAAACCAATTTTGAATTCTTCTAATAATATAGATGAAGAATATATTAAAAATAAAATAAAGGAAATACGATCAAGACTTTGAAATAGATTATTTTCAAAGTCTTTTCTTGTTGGAAAAAGTGATTGAATAGTGTAAAATGTACATGCCTAAGGGGGTTTTTATGGAAAAAGTAATAAAAATCGAAGGTGGACATCGATTAAATGGAACAGTACGTATCAGTGGATCCAAAAACGCAACAGTAGCCTTGATTCCAGCCTGTGTTTTAGCCAATAAACCTGTTACGATTTTTGGTGTGCCAAATATTTCAGATGTACATTCTTTACAACAATTATTAGAAGAACTAAATGTAAAAGTGGAGAAAAAAGGGGACGAAACTTTATACATTGATCCAACTCATATTAAAAATATTCCAATGGTATCCAATGCCGTTTCGAAATTAAGAGCCAGTTATTATTTTATGGGCGCTTTATTAGGACGATTTGGTCATGCAGAAATTAAAATGCCAGGTGGTTGTTACTTGGGACCTAGACCTATTGATCTTCATTTAAAAGGATTTGAATCATTGGGTGCTAAGATTACCTATGAAAATGGATGCTACGTATTGGATGCACCTGAATTAGTAGGAACCAATATTTTCTTAGATATATCCAGTGTAGGGGCTACCATTAATATTATGATGGCAGCTGTATATGCCAAAGGAAGAACCATTATTGAAAATGCGGCTCGTGAACCAGAAATTATTGATATTGCGACTTTATTAAATAAAATGGGAGCTCGAATTCATGGAATGGGAACGAGTACATTGGTCATTGATGGCGTGAAAGAATTAGGTGGATGTTTCCATGAAATCATTCCCGATCGCATTGAAGCGGCTACTTATATTATTATTGCTGCTGCTATGGCAGATGATATGATTATTGAAAATATCATTCCACAGCACTTAGAAGCCGTAATTATGAAATTAAAACAAGTGGGAATTGATATGAAAGTGGGTTCGGATTATGTACAAGTATTCAAAACCGATAAACCACTGAAACCAACAGACATTCTAACGAAACCATATCCAGGTTTTGCTACAGATGTCCAACAACCATTTACGGCTTTATTAACACAAGCCGAAGGAAATTCAGCTGTTACGGAAACCATTTATAAAGAACGATTCAAACATTGTAAAGAATTAAATAAAATGGGAGCCGACATTGATGTAATGACACCTAGTTGTTTTATCAATGGAAAAACAAAGCTACATGGAGCAAAAGTCACTTCTACAGATTTACGCTGTGGAGCTGGCTTAGTTGTTGCTGCTTTAATGGCAGAAGGCATCACTGAAATTCATGATGTATATCATATTGATCGTGGTTACGACAACTTAGATGGTAAGCTTGTGAATTTAGGTGCGAAATTATGGAGAGAAGAAGTTGAGTAATTTAACTTCTTTTTTTTGTATGGTATACTATATACATGATACGTATTGCGTTTTTAGAATATGAAAAAGAAGTCAAAGAGATGACGTATTTAATGGCCAAAACATTTCATGAAATGGATTGGACTTTTCGTATTTATAATAAAGCATCGGATTTGATGAAAGGGTTAAAGAAAGAATCGTATCAGATTTTTGTATTCGATGAAATCTTTAAAACGCCTCGAATTGAAAGTGTTTTTGTACACGATAATCCCAATGCGTTATTTGTTTTTGTAGTAGAAAATAAATATCGATATTTAAAAGAAGATCAAAGAGGTCGTATTTTATATATTGAAAAAGATCGTATAAAAGAACAGTATGAAGAAATACAAGATTCTATATTGAAACAGAGCATGCAAACAGATTTATATCGCTTAATATATAATGGAGTGGATGTGAATTTGCCATATGAAGAAATTTATTATTTAGAAAAAATAGATAAAATGGTTTATTTTCATACCAAAAAAGGAGAATTTCATCAACGAATCAATATGAGTGACTTAGAAGAAATATTCAGTCCGTATGGTTTTTTGAGAGTCCATGTTTCTTATCTTGTCAATGAAAAACATATTGCTGCCTGGTATAAAGATGAAGTAGAACTTACAATTGGAAAGAAAGTGCCTTTATCGCGTCAGCAAAAACGAAAAATATTGGCTTCTAAGAAAAATGAAAATGATTCTTTTTAGTACGACAATCGTCGTATTTTTTTTATCCTCTTATTTTTGTACCCTCAATTATGTGATACAATAATACAAAGGTGAGGTATTCAACATGACAAAAATTTTAGCAACTGATTATGACGGAACATTAAAATACGCTCAAAATGTAATGCAAGAAGACTTAGATGCAATCAAAAAATGGAAAGAAGCTGGAAACTTATTTGTGATTGTAACAGGTCGTTCCATGGAATCCATTAAAGCACAAGCCGATTTATATCAAATTCCAGTAGATTATTATGTCACAAATAATGGTGGAATGGTTTTTGATGCGGATGGGAATAAATTATTTTCTTCTTATTTAGATACAGTGACAAGTATTGACTTATTATATATTGCCAAAGAAATTGAAGGCGTTGTTTCGTATGTTGTCAATGACGGATACAATCGACATCGAATTGTTGTCAATAAAGATTTACAGGAAAGACGTTATTTAACATTAGAACCCGATTTAACAGAAGAACAAGTCATGGATTTAGGTCGCTATGCACAAGTTGTGATTTCCATGGTAGAAACTGGATTGGCTGTTTCTTTGGCAGAACAAATTAATTCGAATTTTGATGACATTGTACAAGCCTATGCCAATCAATTTGTGGTTGATATCGTTCCAAAAGGAACTTCAAAAGCCACTGGTCTGGACTTTGTTTGCGAATTTTCAGAAGTCGATGAAATGGATGTATATACAATCGGAGATTCGTATAACGATATTCCATTGATGGAATTTGGAATCAATGGCGCTTGTATGTCAACGGCTTTAGAAGATGTGAAAGAACATGCTTTGAAGGAATATGATTCCATTCATGATATGATAACAGATATTTTAAAATAGAAAGGAAGGATTTCTATGGGCTTAACATTTCAGGAATTTAAATTTGTTTTACAGCTCATTGTAGATATCCTTGTTGTATGGTTTCTTATTTATTCTTTGTTGAGAATATTAAGCAACAATAATCGTACCATTCAAATTATTAAGGGGGCCCTGGTTGTTTTATTGGTTAAAGGTTTATCTGTCTTTTTCAATTTAACGGCTGTGGGATATATTATTGATATTTTTCTGAATTGGGGGGTTGTATTAATTATTGTGATTTTTCAACCAGAAATTCGTGAAATGCTTGAAAAAGTAGGAAAATCAGGAACAAGGATGAATACTTTATCGAGTTTACAATGTGAAGAAATGATTGAAGCAGTTGTGGATGCTTGTGAAATAATGTCTAAACAGAAAACAGGGGCTATTATCACGATTCAGCAAACACAGGATTTACAAGAATATATTCAATCTGGTATTAATATGGGTTCGGAAGTGTCTACGGAATTATTATGTACTATTTTTAAATATGGAACACCCATGCATGATGGAGCCGTTATTATTCAGGGAAATAAAATTGCTTGTGCAGCAGCTTATTTTCCACCAACCACAAAAGATTTACCAAGTAAATATGGAGCTAGACATAGAGCAGCTGTTGGAATCAGCGAAATATCGGATTCCATTACCATTGTGGTTAGTGAAGAAACAGGTGCGATTTCTATAGCGGTATCTGGTATATTGAAAAAATATACGCCATCGGCATTGAAAAACTATTTATTAAGTACAATGATTTTTGAAGAAACATCACAACCAAATAATTTTCTGGATTCCGTCATTAAAACAGCGAATAACTTTACAACGCGTTCTCGTAAACAAGAAGTCGTGGATGAAAGAATTAAGCCAATTAAGGTGATTGATAATTATTCGAAAGGGGCGGATTAAGATGAATAGTCATATTTATGAAATTATTAGATCTTTATTCTCTCCTGTCATTCGTCGTTTTTCAAAACTCATTGATCGTATCGTATTTAATCGAAAAGGAATGGTACTTGTTTCTTTTTTGTTGTCTTTTATCATTTGTATATCAATTGACTATGATGCCATTCGTGTTCAATTATTTAATGACTTAACAACATCTGTTACAATTTCCAATGTGGAAGTAAAAGTCATTGCCAATGAAGAAGACTATGAAATTAGTGGCGTACCCAATACGGTTAGTGTATCTTTAACGGGAAATTCAACGGATATACAAGTGTTTCGGCAACAAAATGGAGTTTCTGTAACATGTGATTTAAGTAAATGTGAACAAGGAAGTAATTTAGTCAATTTGACAGTGGATTCACTTCCATCGAATATCACAGCCAAGGTCTCACCAGAAGCCGTTGAAGTTTCTTTAGATCCAAAAGTCAAAGGAAGCTTTGCGATTTCTTGTGAGTTATTAGTAGGAAATGGGCAAAAAATAAGTGATTTTGAAACACCAGAACTCGCGCAAACACATGTCGTAATTAAGGCCAGTCAAGATACTTTGGATTCCATTCGTGTCGTTAAAGCGATTGTGGATGCCACAGGACGTTATGAAGATTTTGTAGCCAATGCAAAATTAGTGGCATATGACGTAGATGGAAAAGTCATTGATGTTGATTTTGAAAATGAATATGTAGAAGCTAAAGTAAATTTAGCTAAGGAGGAATAAAAATGGGTAAATATTTTGGAACAGATGGGTTTCGTGGACAAGCCAATGTCAACTTAACAGCGGATCATGCATATAAAATTGGACGCTTTTTAGGATGGTATTATTCAAAATTAAAAAATGGAGAAGCTAAAGTTGTGATTGGAAAAGATACAAGACGTTCTTCATATATGTTTGAATATGCCTTGATTTCTGGATTAACTGCATCTGGTGCCGATGCCTATATGCTTCATGTCACAACAACGCCAAGTGTTGCCTATATTGCACGTGTGGATGACTTTGATTGTGGAATCATGATCAGTGCTTCCCATAATCCATATTACGACAATGGAATTAAATTAATTAATTCAGAAGGCGAAAAAATGGATGAAACCACTATTTCTTATATTGAAGACTATTTAGATGGATCTGTCACTTTATTTGGTCAAACATATACAGAAATTCCATTCGCAATTAATGAAAAAATTGGACGTACAGTGGACTATGTTTCAGGAAGAAATCGTTATATTGGTTATTTGATTTCTTTGGGATTGTATTCTTTTAAAGGCGTTAAAGTTGGATTGGATTGTGCCAATGGAAGCAGCTGGCAAATTGCCAAGAGTGTATTTGATGCATTGGGTGCTAAAACGTATGTCATCAATGCAGCACCAAATGGATGTAATATCAATGAAAATGCGGGTAGTACACATATTGAAAATCTACAACAATTTGTGGTTGAAAATCATTTAGATGTTGGATTTGCTTATGACGGTGATGCCGATCGTTGTTTATGCGTCGATGAAAAAGGAAATGTTGTAACTGGTGATCATATTTTATATATTTATGGAAAATATATGAAAGAAAGAGGTAAACTGGTTACCAATACTGTAGTTACAACTGTTATGTCAAACTTTGGTTTATATAAAGCATTTGATAAAGAAGGCATTGACTATGCTAAAACAAAAGTTGGTGACAAATATGTATATGAATATATGAAAGAAAATGGATGCCGAATTGGTGGAGAACAATCTGGACACATTATCTTTATTAAATATGCTTCTACAGGAGATGGAATCTTAACGTCTTTAAAATTAATGGAAGTAATGATGGCAAAGAAAATGCCAATGAGTAAATTATATGAAGGATTAAAAATTTATCCTCAATTATTAGTTAATATTCGCGTAAAAGACAAAGCCCTGGCACAAAACGATCCAGATGTTCAACAAGCTGTGCACAATGTAGAAAAAGCATTGGGACAAAGTGGACGAATTTTGGTACGTGAATCCGGAACAGAGCCTTTGGTTCGTGTTATGGTTGAAGCAGAAACACATGAAGAATGTGAAAAATATGTATACCAGGTGATTGATGTAATCAAAGCAAAAGGTCATGAGCTCGCTGTTTAGAAAGGAGACAAAATATGAAAAGAGTCATTTGTGTAGTCGAAGATGAAAAAGATATTAATAATCTTGTGGCTCAGTATTTAAGAAAAGAAGGATATGAGGTACGTTCGTATTATACATATGAACAAGCTAGTACACATGTTCAAGACGATGACGTTCATCTTTGGATTCTGGATATTATGTTAGATGATAAATCTGGATTTGATTTATTGGAGGAAATTCGTTTACAAGGACCAACAATTCCAATTATCTTTATGTCGGCTCGTGACAAAGAATTTGATCGAATTATTGGTTTAGAAAAAGGATGCGATGACTATATCACTAAGCCTTTTTCACCTAAAGAAATGGTTTTACGAGTGAATAATATTATTCGTCGTGCATATAAAGATGAAAACAATCGCATCAGTATTGATGGCTATGAATTAGATGAAGAACAAAGAAAAATTTATTCCGATAATGTTGAAATTGAACTAACAACAAAAGAATTTGATTTATTAATGATGTTTATCAAAAACAAAGGGATTGCCTTTTCAAGAGATAAAATCTTAGAAAATGTATGGGATGAAAACTATTTTGGATCGGATCGTGTTGTCGATGACACGCTTCGTCGTTTACGAAAAAAACTACCTAAACTAAATATTCATACCATTTATGGATATGGATATCGATTGGGATAGATTATGGAGAATCATTCAAAATTATTTCATCGCATCTCTTTGACAAAACAGTTTTTAACCATTATTACATCTTGTTTAGTTGCCTTTCTGATTTTCTTTTTTGTGATTTTACGAACAGGTATTAATGATACCATTGAAACACAAATGTTCAATATGCTCTCTGAAAACCAAAAACCTATTGTGAATTTGATGGAAAACGAAGGCAATATAGATGAAGAATTTTATGGATATCTAACAAAGAGCACAACACAAGTGGATTGTTTGATTTCCAATGGCGTTCTTCATATTTTTGGAGGCAAAGAAGATAAAATTGGAAATGTTGAATTATATAAATATTTAATAGTAGAATCACAACAACTTTCCACAAAAAATTCAACACAACACGGAATTGTTCGCATCAATAATATGGAATATTACTATAGTATGGTTTATTGTCCTAAAACACAGCTTGTTGTAGCCAGCTTTATGGACAATACCTATCCATCGTCTTTTCGTTCCATTTTAATTGATTCCACTGTCTATATGATTATTTTAGCGTTTGTCTTAGTTTTTATGGTGATTTTAGTCTGGGTATTTTCTATTATTCAGCCTTTATCTCAAATCAAAGACTATATTAAACAAATTAATTTAGGAAAAGAAGTGGAATTGAATATCAATCGAGAAGATGAAATTGGTCAAGTTGCCCATGCCATTGTCGGAATGAAAGACGAATTGATGAAACAGGAAAAAGCCAAAGAAGAGATGATTCACAATATTTCTCATGACTTGAAAACACCGATTGCGACTATAAAAAGCTATGGTGAATCCATTAAAGATGGGATTTATCCATATGGAGATTTAGAAAGCAGTGTAGACGTGATTATTGACAATGCCAATCGATTGGAGAAAAAAGTCTATAATTTATTATATTTAAATCGAATTGAATATTTATTGACATCAGATTCCGAAGGCGTTGTAACAAATATGAAAGAAGTTGTCGAAGAAGTGGTTTTAAATTCAGCTGTAATTCGACCTGAAATTGAAGTGATTACGGACGTAGAAGAAGTCTTCTTTGATGGTTTATTAGAAGCCTGGCGTGTTTGTATTGAAAACATTATGGATAATGCATTCCGCTATGCGAAATCATATATAAAAATTGAAGTGCGCGAAGATGATTTAAAAATTTTAAATGATGGACCAAAAATGAGCGAACAACGCATTCAGACTTTATTTCATCCATTTGAAAAAGGAGAAAAAGGAAAATTTGGATTGGGTTTATCCATTGTTTCGAAAGTGACGAAAACAAATAATTATATTGTTGAAGGATATAATACAGAAGATGGTGTTTGTTTCCGTATTTATCGAAAACCCGTTGTTGAAGAAAAGAAAAAGAATAATTCATCTTGGATGAAAAATAAAAAGGAGAATTGATATGAAAGTAGGAACTATTGGAACTGGATTTATTGTTGATCGAATGATTGAATCCATGAAAAAAGTAGGAATTGAAGTCATTGCGTGTTATTCGCGAACACAGGAAAAAGCGATTTCGTTTTGTGAAAAACATGAAATGAAGCGATGGTATACAAATTTAGAAGACTTGATGAAAGATGAAGAAGTGGATACAATTTATGTCGCAAGTCCAAATTCTCTTCATTATTCACAATCAAAAATGGCTCTTCAGGCAAAGAAGAACGTAATCAACGAAAAGCCATTTTGTCCAACTTTAAAAGAAAGCCAGGATTTATTTGAAATCGCAAAAGAAAACAATGTCTATATTTTTGAAGCCATTACCAATCAATTTGTTCCAAATTATCAAATTATTAAAGATAATTTATCCAAGGTAGGCGACATTAAATTAGTGCAATGCAATTATTCACAATATTCTTCTCGCTACGATAAATATAAAAAACACGAACAAACAAATGCTTTTGATCCAGCATTTAATGGAGGTTCTTTAATGGATATCAATGTCTATTGTTTACACTTTGTAACAGGATTGTTTGGAAAACCATTGAATTCTATTTACTATGCCAATAAAGGATACAATGGCATTGATACAAGTGGAGTTGTAATTTTACAATACCCAGATTTTGTAGCAACTTGTGCAGGAGCAAAAGACTCGGCCAGTGATATTTTTGCCATGATTCAAGGGGATACAGGATGTCTAAGAGTAAAAGGCATGAGCATTGGCATTCTTCCAAATGTGGATTATATGCCACCTAAGGGAGAACCATTTAATGACAAACAAAAGAAAACTTCTATTGATTTAGGTATTGAACAAGATTTACATATGACATATGAATGCAAAGAATTTGTTCGTATCATTGAACAAAAAGATGAAGAAACATATCAAAAATTATGTGATCACACCAATGTCGTAGTAGAAATCTTAGAAAAGTCAATTCAACAAATCGCATAAGGCAACTATGTTGCCTTATTTTTTTACATAAATAAGAACGATTCCTAAAAAGTATTTGAAACTATTAATAAATTATATTAAAATATAATAAAGGAGTACAATATTATGGCGATTTATAAATGTTCAATTTGTGGAATTATTTTTGACGAAGAAAAAGAAGGAAAACCTTTATCTTCACTTTCTTGTTGTCCCGTTTGTAAACAACCCATTTCAAAATTTGTTCTTGTCAGTGAATCGAAAACTGAAACAAAATCATCAACTTTAAACTTAGAATACGATTCATCTACACAAAGACAAGATGCATCAGATCGATTTATGAAAGAAATTCATCAAATTTCAAAAACTGGAAAATCGATTAGTGGTTCGATGTCAACAGATATGCCTTTACCAAGCTGGGATGACATTTTAATTATGGGAGCTCAACTCAATCCTATGCCATTGCTGGATCATGAAAACGTGAGTACAAAAACAATTATAGGAAAACATGCTTTAAAACCAATGGTATTAGAAAGCCCCATTTATATTTCTCATATGTCTTTTGGAGCTTTATCGAAAGAAATTAAAGTGGCATTAGCGAAGGGAAGTGCCAAAGCTAAAACGGCTATGTGTTCTGGAGAAGGTGGAATTTTACCAGAAGAAAAAGAAAACGCTTATAAATATATTTTTGAATATATTCCCAATCTTTATAGCGTAACCGATGAAAATCTTCAATCCAGTGATGCCATTGAAATTAAAATCGGACAAGGAACAAAACCAGGCATGGGAGGTCATTTACCGGGTGAAAAAGTAACGCCGGAAATTGCCAAGATTCGAGGTAAAAAGCCAGGGGAAGATATTCAAAGTCCAAGTAAATTTGAAAACATTCATTCGAAAGAAGACTTAAAAACATTGGTATCGGATTTAAGAACACGATCTGGTGGTCGTCCAATTGGAATTAAAATTGCGGCAGGAAAGATTGAACAAGATTTAGAACAATGTGTTTATGCCCAACCAGATTTTATTACCATTGATGGAAGAGGTGGCGCTACAGGAAGTTCTCCATTGTTGTTAAGAGAATCCACATCCGTTCCAACAATCTATGCTTTAGCACGTGCCAGAGCCTATTTAGATTCAGTGAACAGTGACATTGAATTAGTGATCACAGGTGGATTACGTGTATCTTCTGATTTTGCCAAAGCCATTGCGATGGGAGCCGATGCCGTTGCCATTGCCAGTGCTGCTTTGATTGCTGCAGCTTGTCAACAATATAAAATTTGTGGATCAGGAAATTGTCCAGTTGGTATTGCTACACAAAATCCAGAATTAAGAGCGCGTTTAAATGTTGAAGTAGCCAGTCAACGTGTTTATAATTTTTTACATGTGTCCAATGAAGAATTAAAAACATTTGCTCGTGTAACAGGCAATACTTCCATTCATGACTTGTCCTATGATCAGTTAGCAACCACAGATCCAGAAATTGCTAAATATACAAACATTCGACACGTTGGACAAGCTTCGATGGATCAAAAGAAAAAAGAAACCAAATCTGAGAACACGGTGACATATCGCTGTAAAGTATGCCAGCATATATTTGAAGTTAAAGAAGGAGAAACACCTGTTTGTCCAGTTTGTATGGCAAAAGGTGATTTATTGGAAAAAGTGGAACAAGAACAACCAAAATCTCATTCATCGTATGCTGGAACACAAACCGAAAAGAATTTAAAAGCCGCTTTTTCAGGGGAATCTCAAGCTCGAAATAAGTATACTTACTTTGCCAAGGTTGCCAAAAACGAAGGATACGAACAAATTGCGGACTTATTCCTGAAAACAGCAGAAAACGAACGAGAACACGCGAAAATGTGGTTCAAAGAATTAAATGGAATCGGTGATACAGCACAAAACCTGGCAGTTGCCGCTGAAGGGGAAAACTATGAGTGGACGGATATGTATGATGGATTTGCCAAAACAGCAGAAGAAGAAGGATTCCCGGAATTAGCAGCAAAATTCAGAATGGTAGGTGCCATTGAAAAACACCACGAAGAAAGATATCGTGCTTTATTGAAAAATGTAGAAACGGCTTCTGTTTTTGAAAAATCGGAAGTAAAGATTTGGGAGTGTCGTAATTGTGGCCATATTATTGTAGGAACCAAAGCACCAGAAATATGTCCTACTTGTTCATATTCACAAAGCTATTTTGAAATCAATATTGAAAACTATTAAGACTATCTTTTGGATAGTCTTTTTCTATGTGGTAAAATATAGATAGCGGAGGCAGTATTATATGTTAACAGATCAAGATAATAGACCCTATGTTCCATGGGACATTATGGATTCATTTATGACACAGGCATTTATGAAATATGGATTACCGGAAGAAGACGCAAAACTATGTTCAGATGTATTATTAGAAAGTGATCGACGAGGAATTGAAAGCCATGGATGTAATCGATTTAAGCCCATTTACCTGGATCGCATTAAAAAAGGAATTTTAAATCCAATCACAAAAATTGATATCATAAAAGAAACATGTACAACAGCTGTTTTAGATGCCAATGATGGAATGGGAATGGTTGCCAGCAAGAAAGCAATGGAAATGTGTATTGAAAAAGCTAAAAAATATGGAATGGGTATGGTTGCTGTTCGTAATTCATCGCATTTTGGAATTGCAGGATACTGGGCTGGCATGGCAGAAAAAGAAGGCATGATTGGAATTTGCGGAACCAATGCCCGTCCTTCCATTGCACCAACTTTTGGTGTTGAAAATATGTTAGGAACCAATCCACTGACTTTTGCAATGCCAACTGATGAAGAATTTCCATTTGTATTGGACTGTGCCACTTCGATTATTCAAAACGGAAAAATTGAATACTATGCACGTATTGGACATAACACACCAACTGGTTTAGTGATTTCCAGAGATGGTGTTATGTTAACGGATTCCAAACAAATTATTAAAGACATTCGAAACGAAAAAGCGGCTTTAGCTCCATTAGGCGGTTTTGGAGAAGAAATGGGAGGCTATAAAGGCTATGGCTATGCCACTGTGGTTGAGATTTTAAGTGCAGCTTTACAAGCTGGTATTTTCTTAAAAGCATTGGAAGGAAAAAATGAAGATGGTTCGATTCGTCCTTATCATTTGGGACACTTCTTTATGGCCATTGATACCGAAGCCTTTATGGGACTGGAATCCTTTAAAAAGACAACAGGAGATATTTTAAGGGAACTTAGAAATTCACAAAAAGATCCAAATTATGATCGAATTTATACAGCTGGCGAAAAAGAATGGGATGTATGGCAAGAAAGAAAAGACAAGGGTGTTCCTTTAACAGAAGCTGTACAAAAAGAATTTATTGAAATTCGTGATGAATGTCAACTAGATATTAAATTCCCATTTGAATAGGTGAAATATGGAAAAAGTATATTCAAAAATCAATCAAATTCCATGGGGACATGCTTCACTGGAAATAAAAGAAGGCTGTGTAGTTTGTGAAGGCGGAGCGTTTCGAGCTGTATATGGTGAAGGCGTTTTAGATGCGATGATGGAAAATGATTTGAATATGGAATGTACAATTGGTGTTTCAGCAGGTGCTATGAATGGATATAATTATGTTGCTGGGCAAATTGGAAGAAGTGCTCGATTTAATTTGAGTCATAGATTTGATCTAAATTATGTTGGAGGACCTAAAACCATACTCCATAATAAAGGAATCATTGGCTCTGACTATGCCTTTGGACCTATTCGTGAAGAACCCTTTGATCGTTTATTTTTTGAAAGAGAAACGCGTAGATTTGTTGCCGTTGTGACAAATTGTCTAGATGGACAAGCATATTATATGGAAAAAGGAAAGTGTTCAGATATCGAAATAGCCATACAAGCATCGGCTTCTCTTCCATTTGCTTCTTCCATGGTGGAAGTCGATGGCATGCCTTGTTTAGATGGAGGCATTTCCGATCATATTCCAGTTCAATGGGCTATTGATCAAGGCTATAAAAAAATTATAGTCATTAAAACACAACATAATGATTATCGAAAAAATGAAGATGAGAAAATGGATCCAATGATTGATGTGATGTATCATAAATATCCATCTCTTTGTGAAAAACTAAAAAATATGAATCATGAATACAATGAAACATGTGATTATATTGATGAATTAAGACAACAAGGAAAAATATTTGTGATTTCTCCTTCTATTAATGATCCAGCCAGTCGATTGGAACATGACATTGAAAAATTAGGAGACTGGTATTTTCTTGGATATCAGGATGCTTACAATCAAATGGAAGAACTGAAAAACTATTTAAATCAAAAGGACTAGAAATCTAGTCCTTTTTGGTTTCCATATCAATTACTTTACGAAATTGTGTTTCATATAATTTTTTATAGACTCCATTTTTCTGAATCAATTCTTCATGGCTTCCTTGTTCTACAATAGAACCATTGGATACAACTAAAATCTGGTCGGCAGCTAATATTGTACTCAATCGATGAGCAATGACAATGGATGTACGATTTTTCATGAGTTGATCTAAGGCATTTTGTATAGCACTTTCTGAAATAGAATCCAAAGAAGAAGTGGCTTCATCTAGAATTAAAATACAAGGTGATTTTAAAATAACACGAGCAATGGATAAACGCTGTTTTTCTCCACCGGATAGCTTTAATCCACGATTACCAACAATAGTATCATATCCTTTTGGCTGAGATATAATGAAATCATGAATATTGGCAATTTTACATGCATTTATGATTTCTTCATCTGTAGCATCTTTTTTTCCCATCAATAAATTGTTTTTTATTGTATCATTAAATAAATACGCTTCCTGGGTTACTTTTCCAATATTTTGTCGTAAATACGTTAAATCAATGTCTTTTATATTATAATTTCCCAATTGAATACAACCTTCTTTGACATCGTATAAACGAGGAATTAAATTCACAATGGAGCTTTTTCCTGCACCAGATGGACCTACAATGGCATACATTTTTCCATCTGGTATTGTGAATGATAAATTCCTTAATAAAGGAATATCATCTTGATAATCAAATGAAACATTCATAAAATGAATATCGACATGACTTAAATCTGGTTTAATGGGATGCTCGCAATTGGTAATATCTGGTTTTTTATCTAAATACGAAAAAATACGAGAAAATAAAGCTAAGCTTCGCGTAAAATCCACGCCAATATTCAATAAATCCTGAATCGGTCGATATAATCGATTAATTAAAGTAACAGTAGCGGTTATGGTTCCCACTGTTAAATTCGGTATTTGAAGTTGAATAATAAAATAGCCTCCTGCTAAATAAATTAATAAAGGACCCAAATTCGTAAAAATACCCATTACAACATGAAACCATTGCCCAGCTCTTTCTTCTTTAATCGATAAATTAATGACTTTTCTGTTAGTCTTCTTAAATAATTCAAATTGATCTTGTTCCCGTGTAAATAATTTGATTAATAAAGAACCTGAAACACTTAAAGACTCATTGATAATATCATTTAATTCATCAATTCCTTCTTGAGCAAGACTTGCCAATGTCCATCTTTTTTTGCCTGCTGTTTTTGTGGGAAGAATTAAAAACGGAATAATTAATATTCCAACCAAAGCCAATTGCCAATTCATTTTCATTAAAGCCACAATGGTTGTGATAACTACACATAAATTTGAAATGGTTTGCGCTAATGTATTAGAAACCACGGTACTCACACCAGAAATATCGGAATTCATACGTGTAATAATATCGCCTTGTTTTTCTGTCGTAAAAAAAGAATGAGGCATGGATTGCAGATGATTAAACATTTCATTTTTCATATCATAAATAATTTGATAGGAAATATAGGCATTGATATAGGTTTCCAATACACCCATAACCTGGGAAGCAAATAAAGTTAAAACAGCTATTAAAACCAGTTGAAACAATAAAGATAAATTTTTTCCTAAAATTGCTTGATCAATAATTTTGGCAGTAATGATAGAAGGAAGTAAGCCCAAAATAGCTGATAAAAAAATCACTACTAAAACCGCACATAAACTCAACCAATATGGTTTTAAATAACTTAATATACGAAACAATAATTCTTTTGTGACCTTGGGAGCATTTTGTTTTTCTTCTTCTGTTAGAAAATCCCTTGGCCCACGATGATGATGTCTAGGCATACAATTCCTCCTTTGAAATAAAAAAAGTGCAACATGTGCACTTTTATTTCCAAAGACCTTCTTCTTTTAACTGTGAATAAGCCTCAAGAATACGAACCAACGCCTGGGAATCCTCTGGACCAATGCGATCCATCAACAACCGAATTTGACGATCCCATTTTTCTCTTTGACGCAATATTTGTTCCTTTCCTTTTTCTGTTAAAGAAACAGTAACCATACGTTTATCTTCTTGACTATGAATTTTTTGAATCAATTCCTTTTTTTCGCATTCCTTTAAAATGGCAGTAATACGAGGAGCTGATACATTCATTGCTTCACTCAGGTCCATTGGAAAAATCTCCTGATTCTGGTTATCATATAAATAGCCAAGAACGAAGTGCATTCCATGTTTATCTTGGTGATGTTTATGGTCATGCTTTTTGTTTTGATCTTTTTTATGAGACGAATGTGTCTTTCGATAAAAAGCATCGGATAATTCTTCTAAAATTTTTTCATCAATCATAATTTCTACTCTCATTTCTTTATAATTTATTATAGAGAAATGACATTCATTTGTCATTGAATTGGAATATACTTAATCAATAAAGCTTCTAATTCTTCATTTGAAATCGGTGTAGGCACACTGAAATTCTTATTTTCTTCAATGGCCTTAGCCAATTGACGATATTCATTGGCCTGTATATTTTGGGAATCATATTCCAGGACCGTTTTCTTTTGCAGTTCCGCATGTTGGACCACATTGTTTCTTGGAATAAAATAAATCATTTGTGTATTTAATTTCTTCGCAAATTCACTGACCAATTCCTTTTCCTGATCCACTAAACGAGAATTACAAATTAAACCACCTAATTTTGTTTTTCCTAAAGCTGCATATCGCTTAATTCCTTTACAAATATTGTTGGCTGCATATAAACTCATCATTTCTCCAGAACAAACAATATAAATTTCTTCGGCTTTTCCTTCACGAATTGGCATCGCAAATCCACCACAAACAACATCACCTAATACATCATATAAGACATAATCTAAATCAGATTTATAGGCATTCAATTGTTCTAGTAAATTAATGGCAGTGACAATACCTCGACCTGCACAACCAACACCTGGTTCCGGTCCACCAGATTCTACAGCCTGAATATTGGCATAGCCTGTGTATAGAAAATCATCTAAAGTGATTTCGTCTTCTTCTTTTTCTCGCATGATATCCAATACAGTATGCTTAGGAAGACCCCCTAAAATTAAACGAGTCGAATCAGCTTTGGGATCACATCCCACAATCATGACTTTTTGTGCTAATGAAGCAAAAGCAGCGGCTAAATTCTGTGTAGTTGTGGATTTTCCAATTCCACCTTTTCCATATATCGCAATTTTTCTCATAGTCTATCTCCTAACCATTGATCTAATTTCTCATTCACAAAGCTTTCATAAGGCGTAACATTGGCACTGGATTGTAAAGCTGGATTTGGTAAAGAAATCCATTTTTTATCATTGGGACAAAGAACTTTTTGATTGGCATCGGCAATAATGGTTGTGATTGTATCATCGTGAAATAAATCCACTAAAGCATCTTCTCCACTTAATTTTTTATCCCCTGGATTCATTAAGTCTTTATCCATTTCATAGAAACTGCAAACGATGCAGTTTTTATTAGATAAAGCATTTCGAATCGCATTGCCCAATACTTGTTCACAAACAATCAATACTTTTTCGGTATTTATTACTTGATTGTCAATTGTTTGTTGTTCTAAAAGAGCCTGGCATTGTTTCTTTCCATAGGGAACAGAAACAATATATGGAATATCAAATTTTTCTTTCATATATTTTGCCAAAGCAAGACCACAAGAATGAACCACGACATTTAAAGAAGCCTGACAAGCTTTTTTTAGATTTTCTGTGGATTCTTTCATTCCCCATACAGATACAATGGAATAAGACTGTGATAAAAATTCTTTGATTTCCAAATACGCTTGTTCACTAAAATCCAATGGATTACATCCAATTAAGTTGATACTATTTTCTTTTGTTTCTTGTTTTGATAACAAAAGTTTTCCCATAGCTAACAGCGTTTGACCCATTCCATAAACATAGTCTTTATCTCCATGAATATCCAAGGCAAGAGATGGAATACTATAGTCTTTTTCAATAACCTGGGCTTCAAAACCTAAGTCTGATCCAATCATAGAAGAAGAAGGCGCTAATGATAATAAAATAAAGTCAGGTTTTCTTTTAGAAAGTGCTTTTTTAACACAAGATTGCACTTTCTCACTGGTACCATTGATGATGTCATCGTTACGAATCTTTGAATTGATGACATTTTCATTTTCTTTGTCTTTTCGACTCCCTTTTTTATGATGATCTTTTTTATGTCCTTTATCTTTTTTGTCATGAGTGGAAACCTCAAAAGAAGGTTTCACTTTTTTATAACCCGATGGATCATCAATAATTCCTAATCCATCACTTGTCGATAAAATAGCTTGAAATCCTTGTACATCCGAGTAACAAGGTGGAATATATTTCCATAGTTTCTTCATATTAGTGCTCCTTTCGATCTTCTTTTTCAATATGATTATCATCCACAATCTCTAAAGTGATACCATATTCTTCTTTTAATTCCTGAATTAAGAATGTTCCATCACTGGATAAAATCATCCATTGACATCCCACAACCAATAAATATTTTGTATAATGTCTTTCTTCATAAAGCTCTAAAATAGCTTCTTTAATTTGATTGAGATAACGACCTGTTGAAAAATCCGACATAGAAGGACACAACAAGGCACCTTGTCCATTTTGCATAATGCGACCAATTTTCGCAAAAGGCTTATGGCGCAAACAATTTAACGAACCCATAAACAATACTTGATAATCTCTGGTATTGTATTTGTCAAAAAATGTTGTGAATGTGCATTTTGTTTCATGTGTATTTTGAATCATAGTCATCTCCTTTTTATTTAATAGATATTAATTAATACGTATTAATTATATAGATAAAATATTTTTAAAGTCAATAAAAAAATTGACCATTATACGGTCAATTTAAAAATTTCTTTTAATGTTTGAATAAATTGATCAAAAGAAGTACTTTGATGCAATAAATGAATATTATTTTCATCGGAAATTATAAAAGAAATATAGTTCCAGTTTTTATATTGCTGAATATCATTTTTTTCTATGCTTAAAAACATTACGAAATTCACTTCATGTAAATCCCATTGAATCATAGAATCCGAAATAATAACACTGATAAAAGTTGTATCGGTAATAGAATCTTCAGGATGACAAATCGCAATGTGATTGCCAAAATAAGAAGAACTATTGTCTTCGTGATACTGCAAAGAAGGAAGTAAATCTTTATTTCCAACACCTGCTTTTAAAGCTTGCTGACAAAGAGAAATCAATACTTCTTGTTTATTATGGAAAGAAGAAATCTGAAAGAGCTGATTCGAAAATTTATTTAAAAAATCATTGACTTTAAAACCAGCTAAAGACAAAGCAATGCGTGTTTCTTCATATTCGGTATTGATGAAATAATGAATAAAAATACAGTTTTCATTTAAAGTTGTCAATTCTTTTTCTGTAACTAAAATACAATCATAGGCATCTAAATCCAGCTCTAAACTATTGTAGTCATGATAAATATCGATGGACTGAATCGAAGGAAATTTTTTATTTAATTGCTGGCGCAATAAAACAATGTTGCTCTTTTTTTGTTTAGTTACAATTAAAACCATTTTATTTTTTTCTTCTTTACTCAATTCTTCTAATTGTCCAACAAAATGACATGCCAGAAAAGACAATTCATCGTCGGATATTTCTTTCATATATTCTGGATAAATTTCATTGATGAAACATGTCGCAATTTCAAAAGCCAGTGGATAACTTTTTTTAACATCATAAATTAATACATTTTCTAATTGTGAATGCGTTTTTAATCGAGTAATTAAGGGTTCTAAATGAAGCGCCAAAGAAATTCGTAAATTAATATTAACACTAAAATCCATATGAAAGCGTTCTTTAATTCTTTTTAAACCTTTGTATACTTTATTATTCAATTCATTAGCAATATAGTCATTGTTATCATATTCTCTTTTGCCATGAATGCTGATAGCCAATAATTGAATTTCTCTTTCATTATATGGAAAATAAAATTTCTTTTGAAATTGTGAAAAAATTTTTTTGGCAATGTCGTATTCATGTAAATAAGCACCATAGGCAATTTCTTCTTTTTCATATTCAATTAAATGATTTCTAAGAAGCATTTCCACAGTGGCTGCCACATGAACAATTAAATTCTGTAACGCAATATCCGATAAAATATAGTTATTATTTACTAATACATCTGTTACCACTTCTTCCGCATTTTCAATCATGTGATTGTATTTTTCATTGCGAATTTTCTTGATGTTTTCAGCTACAACCACTGTACTTTCTTTAATTAAACAATTCCGTTTATTGAGTGTATCTCCTAAAACACGAATCCCAACACCTCTTAATTTATCCAGTTGAAGATCGTACTTATTTAAAATCGTTTGTACAATTTTTAAATCATTGGACAAACGAGAACGAGAAATAAAGAGTTCATCTGCAATGTCATCCATATTGATATAGTCTTTACTTGACAACAACATTTTTTCAATAATGTATTTTGCTCGTTGATTTTCATCCACAAAATGAATCATTTTCTGTGTCTTAGAAGATAATTGATCCATATATTGTTCTGCTTTTTTTTCATCAAGAATTTGTAAAACAGCTTTATTTCGAATAATGGAAACCGACATCGATTCATTTTTTAATTCTTCCTGGATGGCTTCTAAATCAGAACGAATGGTACGTGAACTCACATCTAGAAAATTTGCTAATTGTTCTAGATTCATTTGGACATTTTTATTGGTATATAAGCGATTCAGAATTTCAAATTGTCGTTTCGATATCATAAAGGTCTCCTTTCATTTTTATTATAATACAAAGAAGAAAATTCACGAAATATTTCAAAGAAGCTGTTAAAGATTTCAAATTTTTAAAATTTCATAAAAATTTGAAATTTACTAAACTTCATTTTTTGTATACAAACAAAAAAACAATAAAATTCAATTCATTGTATATTCAAATTGTCAAAAGAACAGAAAGAAAGAGGTTACAAAAAATATGTTAGTTAGTTCAAAAGAAATTTTAGAGGCCGCTCAAAAAGGTGGATTTGCTGTCATTGCACCAAATGCCAATAATGAAACATTTGCACGTGCTGCTATCGAAGCTGCAGAAGAATGTCATACAGCTGTCATTCTAGATGTTAACTTTCCACAACATCCAGATATCGTATCACAAGGAAGAATCTATGAAAGATTAGCTATGCAGGCAAAAGTTCCTGTTGCTATTCAACAAGATCATGGAGGAACATTCGAACAAGCTATCTGGGCTATTCGTGCTGGATTCACTGGAATTATGGCAGATCGTTCTGACAAACCATATGAACAAAATGTTGAAGAAGTTGCTGAATTAGTAAAAATTGCACATGCTGTTGGTGTTTCTGTTGAAGGTGAAATTGGACACGTTGGTATGGGGGATGATGAAGAAGGAATTCGTGCTGGATTAGTGGATCCAAATAATTGTAAAGACTATGTAGAACGTACAGGTGTCGATGCA
This sequence comes from Floccifex sp., assembly GCF_051873555.1. GTDB lineage: Bacteria > Bacillota_I > Bacilli_A > Erysipelotrichales > Erysipelotrichaceae > Floccifex. The sequence goes on from NZ_JBJEEY010000079.1 coordinate 38,615, forward strand.
TTGGCTATTGCCATTGGTACAACACATGGACAATATAAAGGAACTCCATTCATTGATTTTGATTTATTAAAACAATGTCGTGAAAAAGTTGATATCCCTCTAGTATTACATGGTGGATCTGGAACAGGTGATGAATTATTAGCACAAGCTGCTCGTTCTGGAATTAGTAAAATCAATATTTGTACAGACTTACTAACAAATGCTGCTGATAAATGGAATGAAGCAGGTGTTACAGATGCTGGTAAGGGAATGAAAAACTTAAAAGCAGGTTACAAAGAAAAAGTCATTCACTACATGCATGTATTTGGTCAAGTTGATAAATTTTAAGGAATAGGAGATCGATATGGATTTAGGATTTAAAGGAAAAACAGTCATTGTGACTGGTGGTGCTCGTGGTGTAGGTGGAGGAATTTCTGAAATCTTTGCACGCGAAGGAGCCAATGTTATCATTGATGACTTAGCTCGTCCAGAAGAATGTGAAGCCTATGCCAAAGAATTAGCTGAAAAATACAATACAAGTGTAACATTTGTACAAGGCGATATTTCCAATCCAGATGATGTAAAAAAAGTATTTGATACAGCAGATGAAGTATATGGAGGCGCTGATATTTTAGTCAACAATGCCGGATTAACAGGACCAAGTACAAATGCTTTAATTACAGAAATGCCAATGGATAAATTAAGAAAAAATGTTGAAGTTAACTTCATTGGAACTTTTATGATGAGCCAGGAATTCGCAAATCGTGCCATTGCAAAAGGAAAATCAGGAAGAGTCGTTAATATTTTATCAAAAGCGGCAGTATCTTCAACAACAGCTGGACATGTTTGTTTAGCAACAACAAAAGCGGCTTTAATGGCTTTAACAAAACAAATGGCCGTTGAATTAACAGAATCTGGAATTATCGTTAATGGTGTAATGCCAGGATCTGCCAAAAATTCTTTATTTACTGGTAAACCAGAAGAATTAGAAAATCCAAATGTAAAACGCCGTTTGGCTAAATTACCTACACATAAATTAGCGGAACCAACTGAAATTGGACAAGTGGTTGCTTTCTTGGCCAGTGAACAAAATCAAGTAGCTGTTGGATCAATCGTCGATATTACAGGTGGATTGTTGTTATAATACATCTTCAAATGAAACATTCAACTTATTATCTCTCCTTTATTTAAGCATTTGAAGAAATATTTCATTTGAAAGATTCATTTGAATCTTTCAAATGAGTAATGGAAAGGAAGTTCAAAATGGAAAAAAGATTTTCGAATTTTACATTTTATATGCCAACAGAAATCGTATTTGGAAAAGATGCAGAACTACAAGTTGCTGACTATGTAAAAAAATACGGAGGAACAAAAGTACTAATTGTTATGGATGGTGGAGGATTCATCAAAGCTTCTGGCTTATTTGATCGAATCGTCGATGTCTTAACAAAAGCAAATATTTCTTATGTAGAATTAGAAGGCGTACAACCCAATCCAAATGCCAGCTTAGTGTATGTCGGATTGGATTTAGTAAAAAAAGAAGGCGTTGACTTTGTCTTAGCCATTGGTGGAGGAAGCACAGTCGATACAGCAAAAGCCATTGCATTGGGAATGGTTGATGATGGTGATGTTATGGATTTCTTCACACATAAACGTCGTCCACAAAAAATGGGTCCAGTTGGTGCTATTTCAACAATTGCTGCTTCTGGAAGTGAAACAAGTGGTTCAGCTATGATCAAAAATGATTTACCTGGTGGAGATGGTCTAAAAGGTGGATTTATGAACAATGCGATTCGTACTCGCTTTGCTTTGATGAATCCTGAATTAACTTATACAGTTCCTTCTTTCCAGACAGCTGCAGGGGCTACTGATATTTTTGCCCATACATTTGATTCCTATTTAACATATGAAACATCCTATTTAGCGGATCAATATTGTGAAGGAACAATGCGTACGGCTGTTAAATTTGGTCCAATTGCTGTTAAAGACCCAACAAATTATGAAGCAAGAGCTGAATTGTTATTAAATTCATCTTTCTCTCATAACGATGTAACAAGAATTGGACGTGGAAAATTATCGGCTACAAGTCATTTTTTAGAAGAAGCATTGGGAAATGTATTCCATCGTACACACGGAGCTGGATTAGCAGTTGTTATGCCTGCTTGTCTGCAATTGGCAATTGATAAAGACGAACAAACTATTGATCGTGTTGCCCAATTGGCAACAAATGTATTTGATGTACCAGATGATCCAGAAAATCGTAGAGCTGTTGCTCAAGAAGGAATCAATCGTTTTAGAGCTTGGTTAGATGATATGGGAATGCCTTCTACGATTCGTGAATACGCAAAAGTAGATACCGTAACAGAAGAACAATTAGATGAATTAGTTGGATATGTTAAATTTGATCACGATGGAAATTTCTTTGGATTTGGTCGTGTTCATCCAGAAGATGTAAAAGAAATGTTCCGTTCTTTAATTTAATGAGGATTTTTATGGATAAGACAATTGAAAGAAAAGCGATTTCTACTTTATTGAATCAATACAAAGAAGACCTTGATATATTCAAAAAAGAAGAAACAAAGCCAAAAGAAAAAAGAAAAATTTTAAATAAAATTTCCAAAGAAAACAATGAAATTTTAGTGGATTTGATGTTATTCAACAAAGAAAAAAATGAAAACTATATCAAAGTCTATAAATCACTTACTTCTTTGTCTTTATCCACTTATATAGCCATTGCTTGTTTAGTTGTTTTGTGTATTTTGTTTTGGATTCAAAAAAAACCAGGAACCATTAATTTCTTTATTCTATTAATTGCCCTGATTATTTCGAGTTACATATTAACAAAACGAAGCAAGACAACGCTGCAAGATTTTTTGGAATCATTGATAACAACCAATGAAAATTGGTGTAAAAAATAGAAAGGAGAATTCATATGATCGTAATGACACGTATCGATGCCCGTTTGGTGCATGGACAAGTTGCTGGACGTTGGATCAAATTATTACATGCTACAAAAGTAGCAATTGTTGAAGACGAAGTCGCCAATGATCCATTCATGGTGGAAATGTTTAATTTAGTTGCTCCTCCAGGAACTGCCATCGAATGCTACACAATTGAAAAAGGAGTAGAAAGATGGAATCAGGATCAATTTGGTGATGGAAACATTATCATTTTATTTAAAACACCAGCCACTGCTTGTAAAGCATGGGATGCGGGATTGAAGTATGAATCATTAAACGTAGCTCAAGTTCCAATGACAAAAGGACGTGAAAGAGTACATAATACGGTTCACTTAACAAAAGACGAACAAGCTATGTTTAAGGATTTAGTTGGAAAAGGTGTTAATGTTTATGTTCAGGCTGTTCCTGAAGATAATCAACAAGACATCGTAGAAGCCATTAATAAGTTATAAAAAAAGGAAAGAAAAGAGAAAAAATATGAGTTTATTAGGTTGTATAGGTATCGGTATTTGGTACTGGTTAACCACTTCTGACTATGGGAAATGTCTTATGGTCGCAACAGACACATATTGGATGGGTCTGATTATTGGTTTATTCTGTGGAAATCCTGCAAAAGGATTCCAAGTTGCTGCAACAATTGAATTGGCATTCATGGGTGTTGTTGCCGTTGGTGGAACACTTCCATCTGATAAAAAACTGGCAGCTTTAATTGCCATTCCACTAACATTGAAGTTAAATCTAGATTTAGGAACTGCCTTAGCCGTAGCCATTCCATTTGGTATGTTAGGATCTGTTATCAACAATACAGGATATGTTATCAATACAGTAACACATGAATTCATGGTGAAATGTGTTGAAAAACATAAATACAATCAAATGTATTTCTGGGCATATGGAGCACCTGGATTAATTAAATTACCTATGTCTGTTATCCCTGTTGCCGCTATTCTTTATTTGACTTGTCACGGAACAAATGCCGAAGTTGTTTTGAACTTTATTCCAGTCTGGTTAAACCGTTCCTTAACTATTTTAGGACAAATCTTACCAGCTGTTGGTATTATTTCTTGTGTACGTGTTGTTGGATCTAAAAAATTAGTTCCTTGGTTTATTTTAGGATATTTTATCTGTGTCATTTTACCAGATATGTCTACATTGATGTTTGCAGTTGTTGCTTGTTTAGTTGCAGTTATTATTGTTTCCAATATGAGTGAGGATGCCATCAGTGGTGCTCATAAAGTAAAGGACAATAAGTAGAGGTAAAGAGTTATGGCAGAAGAAAATAAAAATGTAAAGACATTAAGTAAAAAAGACCTTGCGCTTTTCTGGTACTTACAACATTTCTTCCAAAAAGCAACACAAAGTATTTCTTATTACTACGCAAATGGTATTTGTGCTTCTATGATTCATTGTTTGAAGAAATTATATGCCGATGATCAGGAAGCATTGGATGAAGCTTTATTACGTCATTTGGAAGTTTATATTTCAGAAGGAAACTGTGGTTCTATTATTCTTTCGGCTTCCATGGCAATGGAAGAAGAAAAAGCAAATGGAGCTCCTATTGATGGATCTTTCATTACGACATTTAAAACATCTTGTATGGGGCCTATGGCAGGTTTAGGAGATACAATCATCGGTTATGTAGTTTCTCCAATTTGGGCATCTATCTTTGCTGGATTTGGTATGGAAGGATCTCCATTATGTTTATTAAGTTTCGCAATGGGATTCTTATTCATCGCTTTATCTTTATTCTTATTCCATACTGGATATAGTCAAGGAAAAACAGCGGTATTAAAAGTCTTAAAAGGAGACTGGTTAGATAAATTTGTTGTTGGTGCTGGTATTTTGGGAATGATGATGATGGGTTGTTTAGGAGCAAATTATGTGAATATTCAACCTACATTGGTTCTTGAATTATCTGGTGGAAACGTATTGGATTTACCTGGATTATTTGATTCTATTTTACCAGGATTGGTTCCATTCTTATTCTTAATTGGTGGTTACTTATACTTAGAAAAAGGAAAGAAAGCATCAAGTATTAAATTGATGTTGATCTACTTATTGGTTGTCATCATTGGTGTATTATTAAATATTTGGTAGAAAAAATGAATGGGGCTATGCTCCATTCATACTTTTATAAAAGGAGGAAAATATGAAAGTTCTTTATATGGATGAAGGCGGAGCCATGGATGAATACATCGTTCCTAATGCGCTTTCACTTGGAAAAAACGTTGAATTAGTCAAAGGACCTTGGTTACAAGAAGGCGATGACTTGGGATATTTAATTCGTAAAGTTGAAACAGATGGACCGGATGATTTTGATACACCGGAAGGTTTTATACAAAATCCAGATGCAGAAATCGTTATTGCGACTTTTACACCTTTCTCAGCTAAAAACCTGGATGCATTAAAATCTTGTCATTTGATTGGTGCTATTCGTGGTGGATTGGAAAACTATGATGTTAAAGCAGCAACAGAACGAGGAATTCTGATTATCAATGCCAATGGACACAATGCCCATGCAGTGAGTGAATATACAGTAGGTATGTTACTGGCTGAAACAAGAAATATTGCTCGCAGTCATCATGCGACTTTATTGAATTCAAGAGCAAATTATAAAACAACATATGAATTACATGGAAAAACAGTGGGTTTGGTTGGATTTGGATATATTGGTCAATTGGTTGCCAAAGAATTAAGTGGATTTGATGTGAATATTATTGCGTATGATCCATATGTAAAACCAGAAATAGCACAGGAAAAAGGCGTAAAATTAGTTGAATTAAATGAAGTCTTTAAAGAAGCTGACTTTGTTTCTGTACACGCTCGCTTGCTTCCTTCAACTTATCATATGATTGGAAAAGAACAAATTTCTTTGATGAAACCATCGGCTTATCTAATCAATACAGCTCGCGCTGGTTTAGTGGATACAGATGCTTTATTGGAAGCATTACAGGAAAATCGTATTGCCGGGGCAAGTTTAGATGTATTTGATCAAGAACCTTTACCTGCTGATTCTCCGTTCTTGACATTGGACAATGTAACACTTACACCACATCGCGCTGGAAATACTATCGAATCCACAACAGGATCTCCTAAACTAGTACTTGATCGAATCAAAGATTTAATTGATGGAAAGCCAATTATGGGCATTGTCAATCCAGAAGTATTAGAGAATCCTTCTTTCAAAGAATGGTTAGAAACAGCAAAAGAACGTCTAGGACGACAATGAAACGATTTGAAACCATCAAACTCATTGCCATGGATTTAGATGGAACATTAGTGAATTCACAAGACACAATTTCAAAAAGAAATATTGATATTTTGAATCGAGCTAAGGAACAAGGATATTTTGTCACTTTTTTAACGGGACGGCATTTTAAAGGATTAGAAAAAGTACAATGTCTGATTCAAGCCAATGCACCGGTTGTCTGTGCCAATGGAGCACAAATATATAGCTGGGATGGAAAGATTCTTTATCAGGAAAATACTTTTGAAATAGAATCTATGATGCATTGTGTTCAATTTTTAATGGACAATCACATTGACTTTATTGTTCGAAGCAATGAAACAGAAATTGTCAATTCTGGTTTTCATCATTTTCGAAAAAACAAGCCAATAGAAGAATTGTTTGATATCCATCAACTAAAAGAGTTTAAAGCCATAAAAATCATGCCACAATTTGATGATAAAAAATCTTATGAAAAAGTCATTCAATATGCTTATACCAATCAAGATATTTCTATTATTGTTTCAGGTGATACTTTGATTGACATTGCTCCAAAAGGCATAAACAAACGAAAAGGACTTGAAATAGTTTGTGATATCTTAAATCTAAGTCGGGAAAATGTAATGATGTTTGGTGATTATGAAAATGATATTGAAGCACTTAAATTTGCCAAGATTGGTGTATGTATGGCAAATGGAAGCGAAAACACAAAGAAAGTAGCTGATTATATTTGTTTATCAAATGATGAAGATGGAGTCGGACAATTTATTGAAGAAAATTTATTGGAGTAAATTATGGATTTAGGATTAAAAGGAAAAGTTGTATTAGTGACAGGATCTTCGAGAGGAATAGGTGCAGGTACGTGTGAAGTATTTGCGCAGGAAGGCTGCAACGTTATTATAAATTATGTTCATTCAAAACAAAGAGCACAGGAATTGGCTTTGCGACTTGAAAACACCTATGGCATCCATGCGATTGCGATTCAGGCGGATATGAATTCAGAAGAAGATATTCTTCGTTTATTTAATTTATCTTTACAAGAAATGAAAAAAATCGATATTTTAGTCAATAATGTCAATGAATTAAATGATTCCAATGGACCTATTGAACAATTTTCAGTTGAAAAATTCAGAGGCGCAGAAGCCGGTTCCATTGAATCCATGATGATTTGCTGTCGTGAATTTGTCAAACACTGTAAAGAGCAAAAGAAACCAGGACACATTGTAAATGTATTAACAAAATCTATATTTTGGACAGGAAGCTATCATAATTTAGCTTATGTTACTGTTAAAGGCGCCAATGCATCATTTACAAGAGGATTGGCCCATGATGTGATACGAGATGGGATTCATGTTAATGCAGTTGTTCCTGGATATGTAATAAATGATCGAACCAATCCAAATTCGGCTCGTTATCAAAAAGCCATTTCTCATATTCCATTTAAAGAGTATGCCAAACCAGAAGAAATTGGAAATTGTATTGCTTTTTTATGTTCCGATAAAGCATTTCAATGTAACGGGGCTATTCTAGATTGTTCGGGATCCACTTTATTAGGGGATGTATAAATAATAGGGAGGAAAATATGAAAGGTATAGTTATTGCCACACATGGAGAATTTGCCAATGGAATTGTTTCAACTTGTAAAATGTTTTTTGGTGAAATTGAACAACTCATAACGGTTTGTTTAGCAGAAGGCGAAGATCCAGATGAATATGTGAATCGTATTTTAGAAGCGGTTCAAAGCGTTGATACAGGAGATGGCGTTTCTATTTTCTGTGACATTGCCTATGGAACACCTTGTAACAGTGTGATTCGTAATTTCAAAAATTTTGATTTAGATAAAGTTGATGTCATTGCTGGATTAAATTTTCCGATGCTTCTTCAATATCTTTCATCAAGAGAAGACTTGAATATGGAAGAAGTATTAAAAGCAGGACAAACAGGCATTATCGATGTAAAAGCTTTATTCGATAAATAATATGGGAAAAATTTATGCCATTGGGCACAAAAAACCAGATACGGATTCCATTGCTTCTTCATTGGCAATTTGTGAATTAAAGGTAATGTCTTCAATAGAAGTTATTGCTGCTCGATTGGGAACATTAAACGAAGAAACTAAATTTGCGACGCGTTATTTTCAAGTGGATGCACCAATTTTATTAAGTGATGCACGTACTTTATTAAAAGACATCCAAATGGATGAACCTGCTATGATTTCTATGCATGCTTCTTGTAACGATGCCTTTAAAGAAATTGTTAAAACAAATAATAAAACATTGTATGTTATTGAAAATAAAGAATTAAAGGGCATTGTTTCCATTGGAGATTTAGCTTCTTTAAAATTATTAAATCGAAAACAATTGGATGTTTTATTGTCAAAAAGTAGTATTGAACATATTAGTAAAGATACAAAAAGTGATGTTATCGTTAAAGGAAAATTTGATTTTACAGGAAGAATTGTTTTTTTGAGTAGTGAAGACGATGAAATTGAAGAACATTCCATTATTCTTTGTCATAGTAAACATATTCAAATTGCACTTCAAAAAAATCCAACAATGATTATTTTTATAGAAAAACCAGGAAAAGATTTTGAAACGTGCATTGAAATCGCAAAGAAAAGAAATATTACTTTACTCGATAGTAAAATGGCACTAGAAGAAATAGTATTAGCTATATATTATGCCTTTCCAGTGTCATTGATTATGTCTAAGAATGTAGTTTGTTATATGGAAAATGATTTTGTGGATGAAACACGAGAAAGTATTGTAAAAACAAGATTTCGTAGTTATCCAGTTGTCAATGAAAACAATCATTTAGTGGGATCTATTTCCAGATATCATTTATTTAATTATCAGCCCAATCAATTTATTTTGGTAGATCATAGTTCTTTGAGTCAATCCATTGATCACTTAGAACAAGGAGAAATCATTGAAGTCATTGATCATCATCATATTGGAGATATCCAAACCACAAAGCCAATTGAATATCGAAATCAAAAATGTGGATGTACGTGTTCCATTATTTATCAAATGTATCAGGAAAGAGGATATAAACCTTCAAAAAAAATAGCAGGAATGATGTTGAGTGCGATTATATCAGATACGTTGTATTTTCAATCAGAAACAACGACTTCAAAGGATATAGAAAATGCATATGCATTGGCTAGTATTGCTCATGTGAATATAGATGAATATGCTAATTGTTTATTAAAAGCTTCTGTAAATTTAGAAAACGTAGATATTATTGAAGTTATTGAACGAGATTTGAAAGAATATCGATTTGGAAAGTATTGTTTTGCTGTTGGACAAACAAATTACAGTGATTTGAAAGATATTCAACCTCGTTTAAATGAATTTAAAGAATCTATTCGATTGTATCAAGAAAAAAATCAATATGATTTAATGATCATGATGTTTACTAATGTAAAAGGAGAAGGAACTTTATTTATTTATAGTGGACCTCAATCCTTTATCATGAATTCAATTTTGGAAAATCCATTTGATACTTGTTCAGGATTTGATGAAAAAATCATGTCTCGTAAGCAACAGTTGATTCCGATGATCAGTAAATATATGGATTTATAATATCGTGATGAATGAATATACCATTTATTAATTTCTACTTTATTCATAGTCGTAAAAAGTCCTTCAAAACGCGATTTCTATGAAGTATTACATTTCCGTTCACTAAAACTATCGATTCATTCATTATACGATTTTATAAAAGAAAGGCAGGAATTCCTGCCTTTTTAAAGGACCTCTAAAATTAGATGAGGTTTAGAAAAAAGCCAATTTAAAACC
>NZ_JBJEEY010000080.1:0-2169 GCF_051873555.1 Floccifex sp.
CCAATATTGATTATCCCTTGGTACAGGGTGAAGACAATGACAAGTATGTGAATACGGATGTAGAAGGAAACTTTTCTTTGTCTGGTAGTCTATTCTTAGACTGTAATAATTCCAAGGAGATGACTGATACTGTAAGTATCATCTATGGCCATCACATGGAAAAGGAAAAGATGCTTGGTGGATTGGATAACTATACTAAGTTAGATTACTTTGAATCACATCGATATGGAAATCTATACTGTAATGGAAAGAACTATGGACTGGATTTCTTTATGCTGATCAATGTAGATGCGTATGATTCGAAGGTCTATAATACCAATGAAGATAATATTGATGAATATATAGATTATATATCTAATTATTGTGTACAGAAGTTATCTATACCAGATAGTGATCGATTGATATTGCTGAGTACTTGTTCAAGTGATAGTACAAACGGAAGAATTGTATTAGTAGGAAGAATTACATCTGAAACATATGAAGATACATTTGTTGAAGAAAGAATCAGTTTAGGTTCTGATTCATCGATTAACTGGTATCACTTATTCTTGTATGGAATCATTATTGTACTGGTTATTTGTATAGTCATTGTATTGGTTTGGTCTCATAAAAGAGTCTGATCCATATGAAAACAGTTGATTTAATCAATAAGAGATTTGGGAAATTAACTGTCATTGAGAAAACAAATCAAAGAGAAGGTGGAAGCATTGTCTGGAAGTGTATCTGTGATTGTGGAAATGAAGTATTTGTGAGTTCTAGAAAACTGACAAGTGGAAATACTCAATCTTGTGGATGCAAACGAAAAGACAACAATACAACTCGTGCAATTGATTTAAAAAATCAGCGTTTTGGTCGTTTAGTTGCTGTTTCTATGACTACAAAAAGAAGTGGAAACAGTATTGTCTGGAAATGTATTTGTGATTGTGGAAATACTTGTGAAGTTTCACAGACCAATTTAAGGCAAGGAAATACTTTGTCTTGTGGTTGTTTAAAAGAAGAAGTATCAAAATATAATCAAGTACGTGTTATTCAACAATCCATTTATTCAAAACGAAAATCCAATACTTCTGGTATTACAGGCGTTTGTTTTGATCATTCTACGAACAAATGGCTGGCTACAATTGGTTTCAATGGAAAAGATTATTATTTATGTCGTTCTAAAGATAAAGAAAAAGCCATTTATATGCGAAAAAAAGCAGAGGAAGAGATACTTAAACCTTTTCTAAAGAAATTCAAAAACAATGAAGAGTTAATGAACCAATGTGATGATTTATTTAAAGAAAAAATCATAGAATTGAAAAAACAAATAAAGATATAAAAAATCGAATCTGGATGGATTCGATTTTTTAGAGGGTAATTAAGAGAGAAATAAATTATGAAAAAATTTTATCTATATCAACAAAGGTTTTTATTATCTTTCCTTTGATGATTCTATGATAAAATATTCTTGTCGAATAACTATTTTAAAGACATGTGAAAATATGTGAGTTTTCTTTTCTTTATGTCAAATTATCAAATAATTATCGCAAATCTAATTTTTTTTCTTAAAATAAATGGAGGAATTTATGAGCTCAATTACTATCCAAAAAATCGGAATCACCCATGTAGGAACCCAGATTATCGTCAATGCCGCTAATTCAAGTCTAGCCCAGGGTGGAGGTGTATGTGGCATTATTTTTAATGCAGCAGGTTCCAAACAATTAAGACAAGCTTGTCAGGCAATCGGTCATTGTCCAACAGGAAGTGCTGTTATTACTCCTGCTTTTCAATTACCAGCTAAATATATCATTCATGCAGTTGGTCCTGTATGGCAAGGAGGACAAAACAAAGAACCGCAAAAATTATATGGATGTTACATGGAATCGTTAAAATTAGCAAAACAATATCACTGTACATCCATTGGCTTTCCATTGATTTCTGCAGGAATCTTTGGATATCCTGTCAATCTAGCCTGGAAAAAAGCCATACAGGCGTGTCAGGATTTTATTGATCAAAATCCGGATTATAATATAGATATTTGTTTTGCGGTTATTGATAATACTGTATTAAATATTGGAAAACAGACTTTACAAGCACTACAGAATGTATCTTAGGATACATTTTTTTATCTCCTTCTATTTATGGTAGTGTCAAAAATCAACTTTTTGATACAAATACAGCTACCTTGAT
>NZ_JBJEEY010000081.1:0-48078 GCF_051873555.1 Floccifex sp.
TAAAAATTTAGAGGGTTGTGTATTTTTATCGAAATGCCGATTTTTGACACTACCAGACAGTTCAGGAGGAGAGTTTATGTTGTTAGCGGATAAAATCATAGAAGAAAGAAAAAAGAATGGATGGTCACAAGAAGATTTTGCGAATTTGCTGCATGTTTCTCGTCAAGCTGTATCAAAATGGGAAAGTGCACAATCTATTCCAGATATTAAACGCATAATCGAAATGGCCGATTTATTTGGTGTAAGTACGGATTATTTATTAAAAGAAGAAATGGAGTCTGTTCCATCTGTGCAAAACGAAGAAAATGGTATTTCTATTCGTAAAGTCACAATGGAACAAGCCAATGAATTTTTAAATATGCGTCAAATAAGTGCGAATAGGATTGCTCGAGGCGTAAGTTTATGTATCTTAAGTCCAGCTACATTGATTTTTTTGTCAGGAATTGATGGAAAAGAAAATGTTAGAATGGCTTTTGGTATGTTTGTTTTATTTGTAATGGTCGCCATAGCGGTTTATACCTTTATTTCAAATGGAATGAAAGAAGAACAATTTTCATATTTGGAAAAAGAATGCTTTGAAACGGAATATGGAGTAACAGGTTTAATAAAAGAAAAACAAAAAGCATTTGCACCTGTATTTACACAAAGCATTGCTCTTGGGGTTGTTTTGTGTATACTTTCAGCTCTTCCATTGATTGTGATATCTCTATTAGAATTTTCTGAATTCTTTATGACAAGTTGTGTAGCCATTATTTTGATTCTAGTATCCATTGATGTATATAGAATTGTGAAGGTATCTATGATCAAAGGTGGCTATGATATGCTTTTACAAGAAGGAGAATATTGTAAAGAAGAAAAAATTCGCAATAAAAAACTAGATTTATTTGATGGGGCTTACTGGTGCTTAATTGTAGCAATTTATCTGGCAACTAGTTTTTATTCCAATCGATGGGATCGAACATGGATTATCTGGCCAGTAGCCGGTGTTTTATTTGTAACAGTTCGTAGTATTGCACTTATATTTATGAAAGATGAAAACAAGCTTTAACTACAGGCTTGTTTTTTTTATAATGATAATATGGTAGATATTCAGGAATTATTAACTTATAAAGATGAAACCTATGCTTCTTTTCATGCTAAATTAGTACCTACTATTGATGCATCAACTATTATTGGTATACGAGTTCCTGTTTTGCGTAAATATGCATCTATGCATACAGACATAGGAAATTTCTTAGATCAATTACCGCATACATATTATGAAGAAAATATGTTACATGGTATTTATATTTCAAAAATTAAAGACTTGTCTTTGTGTTTAGAAAAAATCAATCAATTTCTTCCTTATGTTGATAACTGGGCAGTTTGTGATTCTATGAATCCTGTAGGATTTGGAAACAAGAAAGAAGATTTTTTTAAAATTCAAGAATGGATTTCGTCTAAGCATGTTTATACCATTCGCTTTGGCATTTTGATGTTGATGAAACATTATTGTCAAAAAGAATATTATTCTTTGGTTTATTCTATTCAAAGTGAAGAATATTACGTGAATATGATGATTGCCTGGTATTTTTGTACGGCTTTATTAAAAGACTTTGACAATGCGAAAAAAGTATTAGAAGATTCTGTTTTATCGATTTGGATTCACAATAAAACAATTCAAAAAGCCAGAGAAAGTCGTTTATTATCACAGTCACAAAAAGATTATATAAAGACATTGAAACGAAAGGAAAAATAATATGAACTGGAAAAATTTTAGCGCAAAGCCCTGGCTTCTTCCAATGCCTGTATGTATTATTGGTACATATGATGAAAAAGGAAATCCCAATGCGATGAATGCAGCCTGGGCAATGATTAGTGATACGCATGAAGTTACTATTTCACTGGCACATCATAAAACCACTGAAAATATATTACAAACAAAAGCTTTTACTATTGGATTTGCGACTGAAGAGTGCATTGTGGCATGTGATTATGTCGGCATTGTTTCACAAAATCAAGTACCGGATAAAATGGAAAGAACAAATTTTTCCATTCAAAAAAGTGAAAATGTAAATGCACCCATTCTTTTGGATTTGAAAATGAGTTTGGAATGTAAATTGAAATCCTATAAAGATGAAATTTTAACAGGTGAAATTGTCAATGTATGTGCTAGTGAAGATGTATTAACCAATGGAGAAATTGACATTTCAAAATTAAAACCACTTTTATTTGATCCTATTCATCATTTGTATTATTCTTTTGGAGATATCAAAGGAAAAGCTTTTTCAATTGGAGAGACTTTAAAGAAATGATTTCATTTGAATTATATATTTTAAATGCCATTCAACAAATACAGAATCCATTTTTAGATTCTATTATGGTTTTCTTTACAACACTGGGAAACAACGGAATGATTTGGATCACATTAACAATTTGTTTTCTTTTTTTTAAGAAAACACGCAAAATCGGAATTTTGCTGGGTATTGGTTTACTCTTAGATTTGATTCTATGCAATGGAATATTAAAACCTTTAATCCATCGATTAAGACCATTTACATACAATGACATCCATTTATTAATACCAAAGCCAAGAGATCCTTCTTTTCCATCTGGTCATACTGCTGCTTCCTTTGTTTGTGTAATGATTTTATTTTTGATGAATCAAAAAGGAAAATATCTGGTTTTATTGATTGCTCTTTTCATTGCATTTTCTCGATTATATTTATATGTTCATTTTCCTAGTGATGTATTAGCCGGCATGTTTCTTGGTTTATGCATTGGCTGGTTTGTGGTTTTCTTTTTCAAAAAAAGAATTGACGAAAAAAGGTAAGTTTTATATAATTGAATAAACAAACACATGAACAAGTATTCAATTATGGAGGGCTTATGAAAAAAACATATAAAATTGATGTAGATTGTGCGAATTGTGCTAATAAAATGGAATTGGCTGCCAAACAGACAAAGGGTGTAAAAAATGCAACTGTAAATTTTATGGCATTGAAAATGATTGTAGAATTTGAAGAAGGATTTACACCGGATGTGGTTATGCCAGAAGTTGAAAAGAATTGTAAAATTGTAGAAGATGATTGTGAAATTTTCTGGAAGAAATAAAGTACGGGTTCGTACTTTTTCCTTTCGTTTAAATATGAACAATTGTTCAAATGTTCAATAGGAGGATGTATGACAAAAAAACAAAAGAAAGTATTGCTTCGAATTATTGTTTCATTTCTTTTATGTGGCATTATTTCTTTTTTTAAATGCCCAACTATTCTTTATTTGATTCCATATATTGTCATTGGATATGATATTTTAAAAAAAGCATGGAAAGGTATTTTAAAGAAACAAGTCTTTGACGAAAACTTTTTAATGGCTGTTGCCACTATTGGCGCTTTGTTGCTTCAAGATTATTTAGAAGGGGTTGCGGTCATGTTGTTTTATCAAATTGGAGAATTGTTTCAAAGCTATGCGATTGGAAAGTCCAGAAGAAATATTGGAGCACTCATGGATATTCGTCCAGATTATGCGAATGTAGAAATAGATGGTATATGGCAAAAAGTAGATCCAGATGAAGTGGAAATAGGAACGATTATTCAAGTCAAGCCAGGGGAAAAAGTGCCAATTGATGGTATTGTGATTCAAGGGAATTCTACTTTGGATACATCGGCTTTAACAGGTGAAAGTGTTCCAAGAGATATTCATGAACAAGAAGAAGTGATTTCGGGTTGTATTAATTTAAGTGGTGTTTTATTGATTCAAACTACAAAAGAATTTATGGAAAGTACTGTTTCAAAGATTTTGGATTTAGTAGAAAATGCGAGTTCACGAAAATCAAAATCCGAAAATTTTATTTCAAAATTTGCTCGTTATTATACACCTGCTGTATGTTATGCTGCTTTATTTTTAGCAATTGTTCCACCTGTTATTTCTCTATTACTATCAATGAATCCAAGATGGAGTGACTGGATTTTTAGAGCCTTGACTTTTTTAGTCATTAGCTGTCCATGTGCTCTTGTCATCAGCATTCCATTAAGTTTCTTTGCCGGTATTGGCTGTGCCAGTCATGAAGGTGTATTGGTAAAGGGCTCGAATTATTTAGAAGCTTTGGCAAATGCAAAGATTGTAGTCTTTGATAAAACAGGAACTCTGACAAAAGGAACATTTGAAGTTATTGATGTTATAGAAGGTCAATATAAAAAAGAAGACATTTTAATGTATGCAGCCCATGCGGAATCGTTTTCCAGTCATCCTATTAGTCAGTCTTTGATTCGTGCTTATGGAAAAGAAATTGATTCTTCTTGTGTTAAAGATGTACAGGAAATCAGTGGTCATGGTATTGTATGTCAAATGAATGGGCATTCTGTTTTAGCAGGGAATATAAAATTGATGAATCAATATTGTATTGAAGTCCCTGTCATTTCAAAAAGTGCAACCATTGTTTATGTAGCCATTGATTCTGTTTATGCAGGTGCAATTTTAATTGCAGATGAAATCAAAGAAACATCAAAACAAGCTGTTTCAAATTTAAAGAAACTTGGAATTCAAAAAACAGTGATGTTGACTGGAGATCATGAAGGAGTTGGAAAAGAAGTAGCGGATGAATTGGGAATGGATTTGGTTTATACACAGCTTTTACCGGCTCAGAAAGTTGAAAAAGTTGAGGAATTGTTGAAGAATAAAAACAAAAAGGATCAACTTGTTTTTGTTGGTGATGGTATCAATGATGCACCAGTTTTAACAAGAGCTGATATCGGTATTGCCATGGGAGCTTTGGGAAGTGATGCGGCTATTGAAGCAGCGGATGTGGTTTTAATGGATGATGATCCATTAAAAATTGGAAAAGCCATTCAAGTGGCTCGTAAATGCATTCGTATTGTATATCAAAATATATATTTTGCCATTGGTATAAAAGTTTTGTGTCTTGTTTTAGGGGCACTTGGAATTGCCAATATGTGGATAGCAATTTTTGCGGATGTGGGTGTTATGGTCATTGCGGTATTAAATGCGATTCGAGCTCTTCGAATTTAGAAAGGATGAATATGTCAAAAAATGAAATTGATTGTTGTCAGGAACATCATGTACATGAAAATTTAGTGGATTTTGTCAATGAACATAGTCCCAAAGAAGATGTGATTTATGATTTAGCAGAATTGTTTAAGGTATTTGGGGATTCTACACGTTTGAGAATTTTAATTGTTTTATTTGAAGCCGAGGTATGTGTATGTGATATTGCACAGGCATTGAATATGACCCAATCCGCAATTAGTCATCAACTTCGTATTTTAAAACAAAATAAATTGGTAAAATCCAGAAGAGATGGAAAAACAGTTTATTATTCATTGGCTGATGATCATGTTTATAATATTATTGGACAGGGTTTGGAACATATTGTGGAATGAAAGCTCAGAAATGAGCTTTTTTCTGTGCTATAATAAAAGAAGGTGAAGACGATGATTTATGTATTTATGTTTTATATTCTTTGTTTAGTTACAAGATGTTTTGTTTTTCAGAAATTAAATATTGCTGCATGGAAAAGCATGATTCCATTTTATGGTTCTTATAGTCTTTTAAAAACTCTTCAGAAAACCAATATCTTTTATATCTATTCTGGATCGTTTTTTATATGTGTACTTTGCTGGTTTATGAAAATGGACTGGATAGGAGCTATTTTATTTATAGGATGTGGAATTGTTTTTGTGTGTTATTGGCTGACTATATGTTATTATGTGTGCAAAGCTTGTAAAAAGAATGTATTCTTTTACCTGCTTCTTGTGTTTTTACAACCATTGGCTTTTATTTTGATGGGTTGTAAGAAGGAAAAGGAATAAGATAATTTATCTATTTTTTTATAGTTTTTCTTGTTATAATAAACACGCTAAGGGGGTATTGGTGTGACGTATTATCAATTATTACGGCAAAGACGATTGAGTCTCAATTTAACAATCGAAGATGTCTGTTCACAAACTCGCCTGGACCCAAATTTTATTTTAGCCATAGAAGAACATAACTTAGATATTTTTGCGAATGATTATTCATTTGTTCGATATTTTATACATGCATATTGTGATGCCATTGGAGTGAATTGGGTTGTCGTGCAACAGGAAGTAGATCAGGACATCCATGCCTATGCACGTTCAAAAAATCATGCTATTACCCAGGCTCAAAAGAAAATTGCTTCTTCGATGCGTCCGGCAACAAGCAATAAAAAAAAGAAGAATAAGTCAGTTTTTAAATGGCTTTCATATAAGATTTCAGGGTCTTATCGGTTTAGTCGAATTATTATGATGGGAGCCATCGCTTTTGTATTTTTGATTGTTTTTAATATCTTTACGGATATAATGGCTTCTAGACAACAAGCGGAATATGAAAGACAGGTGCAAGAGGAGTTGGCACAAAAAGAAAAAGAAACCGAAGCACTTGCCAAACAATTTCAACAGGAAAAAGCTAAAAAAGCTATGAAAATTGATCTTGATGATCGAGATGAAAATATTTGGCGAATCTACAATCTTTCTGAAACGAAAGACATTCATTTTACAGTGGATTTACCTGAAGAAAGTACGGTTGCTATTTATGTGGACGATGCATTGGTTGCTGGTTCTGAAACGGTTTTATATAATGGTACATTTGAAGAAACAGTTTCGGTTTCACAGGATTGTACAATTATTCTGGAAATTGGAACCTATGCACAAAATAAAGTAACAGTAGAAAGTGAAGATATAGAATTTTGTGAAGATTACTGGTATTTAGATACACCAGCGGATTATACATTTGTTGTTGAATTTAATTCAGATTCAACAAAACAAGAAACAGAAGAAGAACTTGAAGAAGAATAGAGGTGGCTTCAATGAATTTACCAAATAAGTTGACATGCTTACGAATTTTACTGGTTCCTGTTGTTGTAATTATTTATTTATGTATCAGCCCTGATTTCTGTGTTTTTTCACAAACGACAGGATTGGCTTTACGCGATATATTGGCGTTTCTGGTTTTTGTTGGGGCATCGATTACGGATATGCTGGATGGACAAATTGCGCGACGGGAAAATTTGATTACTTCTTTTGGAAAATTTGCCGATCCCATTGCCGATAAAATGTTAGTGAATACTTTATTGATTTTAATGGTATATACACATCAAGCCAATGTTGTGGCAGTTTTATTAATGATTGCTCGTGATTTAGTGGTAGATGGACTTCGCATGATTGCCAGTCAACATGGTAAAGTGGTTAGTGCAGGGATGCCTGGAAAAGTAAAGACGGTATTGCAAATGATTGCGATTGCGGTTTTATTATTAAAAAACTGGCCGTTTGCGTTTTTTAATCTTCCATTGGGTTCCATTTTATTATGGTGTGCAACCATTGCTTCTTTATACAGTGGATGGATTTATTTTTATAAATTAAGAAAATATGTTTTAGAAAGTATGTAGTATGAAAGAAAAACTGGTTGAATTACTGACAAAAAAACAAGAAACCATTTCTTGTTGTGAATCATTAACGGCTGGGTTGGCAATGGCAACCATTGCTTCTGTTCCCGGGGCCAGTCAAGTTTTAAAAGGTGGATTTGTTACATATCAAAGTGCAATGAAACATATATTGGCTCATGTAGATCAAATGGTTATTGATACATATGGCGTGGTTTCAAAGCCATGTGCGTATCAAATGGCAAAAAATACATTAGCAATCACACAAAGTGATTATGCGCTTTCATTTACTGGAAATGCAGGACCACAGGCTATGGAAAATAAAAAAGCAGGTTTAGTCTATTGTGGGTTAGCATCGAAAAAAGGTGTCGAAGTGTATTCGTTTCAATTTGAGGGCATGAAACGAAATGACCTTCGTCAAAAAGTGGTAGATGAAATGATTGAAATCCTTGTGAATCAATTAGAAATGGAGTAAAAATGCAAGACAACAAAGATAAATTATTAGAAGATGTTTTAAAAGATATTGAAAAAGAATATGGAAAAGGGTCGGTCATGAAATTGGGAGATCGCCCCAATGTCGATATTGAACCCATTCCATCAGGTAGTCTTTTATTGGATCAGGCTTTAGGTGTAGGTGGATATCCAAAGGGACGTATTATTGAAATTTATGGACCTGAATCCAGTGGGAAAACTACTTTGGCTTTGCATGCCATTGCGGAAGTGCAAAAAAAGGGGGGGCGAGCAGCTTTCATAGATGCTGAAAATGCCATTGATCCTGTCTATGCCAAAAATTTAGGTGTTAATATTGATGAATTGATTTTGTCTCAACCTGACAGTGGAGAACAAGCCCTGAATATTTGTGAAATGCTGATTCGCTCAGGCGCTATTGATTTAATTGTTGTGGATTCAGTAGCTGCATTGGTTCCACAAGTGGAATTGGACGGAGAAATGGGGGATCTTCAAGTTGGGGCACAGGCACGTATGATGTCAAAGGCTATGCGTAAGTTGGCAGGTGCTATGAATCATCAAGAATGCACAGCTATTTTTATTAATCAGTTGCGTGAAAAAGTTGGAGTTTTCTATGGAAATCCAGAAACAACGCCTGGAGGACGTGCTCTGAAATTTTATGCATCGGTTCGTGTAGACATTCGCAAAGCTGATGTGATTAAAAATGGTTCCGAAATTGTGGGAAATAAAGTAAAAATCAAGGTTGTCAAGAATAAAGTGGCGCCTCCTTTCAAGCAAGCTGTTATCGAAATTATGTATGGTGAAGGAATTTCTTATTTATCGGAATTATTGGATATGTGTGTCAATGCCGGTATTGTAAAAAAAGCTGGTGCCTGGTTTAGCTATAATGGTGATAAAATTGGCCAAGGTAGAGAAGCTGCCAAGCTTTATATTAAGAGTAATCCGGATTTTCAAAAGGAACTGGAAGAAAAATATTATGAATATGTTCAAAATAATGGGCAGATTCAAATCGAAGAACAATGACAAGACACTTGTCTTGTTTTTTATTTTGATTTTTTAAAAATCAGAGTATAATTGACCATAAGGAGACAAGATTATGAGTGAAAAAAGAAATTTAACCCTTGTAATGGATTTTTACGAATTGACAATGAGTCAATGTTATTTCAATCAAGGAAAAGATAAACAAGTCGCATTCGATTTATTTTATCGAAGAAATCCAGATGATGGTGGATTCTGTGTTTTTGCCGGATTAGAACAAGCCATCGATTATGTTAAAAATTTGCATTTCAGTAAAGGAGACATTGATTATTTGCGTTCCACAAATACGTTTTCAGAAGAATTTCTTGAATATTTATCAACTGTTCGTTTTACCGGAGATATTGATGCCACTCCAGAAGGAACACCTGTGTTTCCTTATGAACCACTAGTTCGTGTCAAAGCCCCTATTATTGAAGCGCAATTAGTGGAAACAGCTCTTTTATTAACATTAAATCATCAGACATTGATTGCCACAAAGGCACGTCGAATTGTACAAGCCAGCGAAGGAAGAGCGGTTATGGAATTTGGAGCCCGTCGTGCTCATAACTTTGATGCAGCTATTTATGGTGCAAGAGCTGCTTATATTGCAGGTTGTGCTGGAACTGCAACTACATATGCAGGAAAAGAATATGGAATGCCTGCTTTAGGTACAATGGCACATTCTTTTGTGCAAAGCTTTCCAAGTGAATATGAAGCATTTTTATTTTATGCCAAGACATATCCAAATAGTTGTACTTTATTAATTGATACATATAGTACTTTAAAATCGGGTATTAAAAATGCTATTAAAGTGGCAAAAGAATATTTAGAACCAAATGGCTATCGATTAAAAGGTGTTCGAATTGATAGTGGTGATATTGCGTATTTATCTAAGAAATGTCGAAAAGAATTGGATGCCAATGGTATGCAGGATTGCAGTATTGTGATTTCTAATTCATTGGATGAATATGTGATTACGTCTTTGATTCAGCAACAAGGCGCAAAAATTGATTCCTTTGGAGTGGGAGAAAACTTAATCTGCTCAAAGAATAGTCCAGTTTTTGGTGGTGTTTATAAGATGGTTGCAGCTGAAGAAAATGGGGTTATGGTTCCAAAAATTAAAATTAGTGACAATGTGGAAAAAGTCACAAATCCGGGTATAAAAAATTTATATCGTATTTTGGACAAGGAAACGGGAAAAGCATTAGCGGATATCATGACTTTAGAAGATGAAGTACTGGATCCAGAAAAAGATTTAACGATTTATCATGCAATGTCAAAATGGAAAAATAAGACCATTGAAGCTGGCAGCTATGAATTACGTAATTTACTGGTTCCAATTTTCAAAAATGGACAATTGGTTTATGAGCTACCGACTTTAAAAGGTATTCGTGATTATTCGCAAAGAGAAATGGATACGTTATGGGATGAAATCAAACGTTTTACGTATCCACAGGAATATTATGTAGATTTAAGTGAAAAATTATTGGATCTTAAGTTACAGATGTTACAGGAATATAGATAAAGAAAATGGCGAAGAAAATTCTTCGCCATTAAATATTTCCTAAAATCATTTGTTCAATTAAAACAAATGCACTTTGTTCCATTCTTCCATCATATAAAAATCGATGAAATCCTCCTTCAATCACAAACATTCGCTTATATCCATTGACTTGTTTATAGGCATTTCTTGAACTTTCTACAGGAATCACTTCATCATCGCTTCCATGAAGAAAATAAACCGGACAATTTACGTGTTCAATAGAAGTTTTATAGTGACTTACAATTTCTGTAAAAGCTTTTGTTTGCGAAGAAGACATGGATGTACTTTCTTTTCCTTTGGACATATTTTTGAATAATTTTACGCCTTGAGCCGTAATTTTTGAAAAATCCAGGTATTGAAAAGCAGGCGCACAAAGAATCAGTTTTTTAACGGGATAAATTGATGCCAAATAAGAAGCAATGACACCACCCATACTAAATCCAAGAACAATTATTTCTTTTTTCTTTTGAAGTTGTTCTTGTAGTTTGTTTTCAGCTTTTTGAATCCAGATTCTATAATCTACATCTTCTGTATCTTTTAAATCATACATATCAAATTGAATGACTTCATAGTGTTTCTTTTTTAGATATTGTGCAATGGGATCAAATTCATGACTTAATTTTTTACCAAATCCATGTACCGTAAAAATTACAGGCTTCTTTTTAAATAATTTTATTTTGTCCATCGTCC
The DNA here is from genome assembly GCF_051873555.1 of Floccifex sp. Taxonomy (GTDB): domain Bacteria; phylum Bacillota_I; class Bacilli_A; order Erysipelotrichales; family Erysipelotrichaceae; genus Floccifex. The sequence goes on from NZ_JBJEEY010000081.1 coordinate 11,115, forward strand.
AAAAATACCACATGGAAGTACATCATTTGAATGAGAAACTGGTAATAAGTTTTCTCCTACTTCCACTTGTCCTTTTCTTTCTTTTTGAATGGAATGCGCCAGTGTTTGTTGTAATGTCGAACAAGAAAAACCGGTTGTATAACAATTCACAATAAAAAATAAAGCATCGGGATCCAAAATTTGCTGGCAAGTCATAATCAATTCAAATAATTGATCTTCTAATTTCCATAATTCTCCGTTTGGTCCTCTTCCATAACTAGGTGGATCCATTATAATTCCATGATAAGTTCTTCCTCTTCTTTGTTCTCTTTTTACAAATTTCAAACAATCATCGACAATAAAACGGATTTTGTGGTCTTCTAAATGCGATAAAACCATATTTTCTTTTGCCCATTGTACCATTCCCTTAGACGCATCAACATGTACCACTTCACTAGCTCCGGCTTTTGCACATGCCATGGTTGCACCTCCAGTATATGCAAATAAATTTAAGATTCGAATTTGATCTAAGTTACTTTCCTGAATAACTTTGCTCATAAAGTCCCAGTTAGCGGCTTGTTCTGGAAATAATCCAGTGTGTTTAAATCCTGTGGGACTGATTTTAAAGCGTAAATCTTTATAGCCAATGGTCCAAAATTCTTTCAGTGGTTTTTTAAATTCCCATTGACCACCGCCTGATTTTGATCGATGATAAATGGCATCGGCTTTTTCCCATTTGGATTCATCTTCAATTGGCCAGATACAAACAGGATCGGGTCTTCTTAAAATAATTTGATTCCATCTTTCAAGTTTTTCTTTGTTTCCTGTATCGATGATTTCATAGTCTTTCCATTGATTGCTTACTTGATTCATGATTTGATTATATCGCATTGTTTAGAAATTAGCGAGTGTGATATAATATAAAAACTTGATTGGAGGTCTCAGTATGTTTGTTCAGTTATTTTGTCGCAATCGAAATGAAAAACAAAAAAATGAATTATATGAAGTATTGGGTTTATTGTGTCAAAGAGAAGCTATCCAAATTGAAGATAAAAACGATTATGTGGAAATACGGGTTTGTCCACAAGGAAATATTAAAGTAACAGAAGAAGGGAATAGTTTAATTTTAAGTGCAACAACTCGATTTGCGGGTCCCGGATTCCATGCTTTTGTAGTGGAATTTTTTATGGATATTCAAGAAGAAGTTCAAGGTGTCTATGAATTAAAAGATGATTTGTATTATGATGGAAATTTTGAATCTTTGGTTTCTATTTATGAAGATGAAATTGTGTATTTAAAGGACTTGTTGTTAAAGAATCAGGAAATGCAGGCACAAAATTATATGTATGAACATACGTTTTTCTTGCCATTATCAAATAAAAATACCATTTTAACGCCAATTTCTCGTTTGGATTTACAAGAGTTCAGGGATATGGATCCAAAAGATTTGTTGTCTTATTTTTATGTATGGAATCATTTTGATAAGGATGCTTTGTATTATAAAAATGTTGCATTGTATTATTTAGCCAATTATGGAGCGGGTAAATTTTCTTTGATGAATGAAGAATCAATTAAATATGCAAAAATGATTTGTGATTGTGTTGAAATTGCTTATGAAATGGATTCATTGATTTCTTTACCAATAAAAGAATATCAACAAATTTGTACTATACTACAAAGAAAATCAAAAATAGAACGTGGTATTCAAATGGAAGAAGAAGTTATGCAATATCGAATGAAAGAAGGATATCATTTATTTGATAATGTCAAAGTGGTTTGTCATGGAATGGCAGAAAGAAGTTATGATTATGTGAATCAGGCTTTGTGTTTAAGTGCACCTTTTGTAGAGGATACAAAGTGGCATTATTTGATTCAGGCAAGTAAACAAGATAATATTTGTACGAAAATTGAGGAATTAAATAAAGAAAAAGAAATTGTTTATCAAAATAAAAAAATACAAATTGTAACGTATCCAGAACAAAATTATTTTGTTGTAGAAGCTATTCTTTCACAACAAGAAAAATTATATTTTCATTGTGTGTGTGAATCTGAAAATTTGATTCCTTATTTAACACAATGCATTAAAGAAAGTGAATTTCAATTAGAAATGGAATAAATATGGAAATACTTAATCAATTAAATGACAAACAAAAAGATGCAGTCACAACCATGAATCAGCATGTACGAATTATTGCAGGAGCAGGTTCGGGTAAGACTCGTGTTTTAATGGCTCGTATTGCGTATTTAGTTAAAGAATGTGGCATCTGGCCCAATCGTATTTTAGCTATTACTTTTACAAATAAAGCTACCAATGAAATGAAAGAAAGGTTGCATGCAATTTTAAATGACGATGCCTATATGGTTCGTATTTCAACGATACATTCTCTGTGTGTTCGTATTTTACGAGAAGATGCACAATGCATTGACTATCCATCTTCGTTTACCATTTTAGATAGTGACGATCAAAAAGTTATTCTTCGTCCTTTTTATAAACAAATGGATATACAAGTCAAAGCTCTTCCTTTTTCTAAAGTTTTAAGCCATATTTCTGGATATAAAACAGGTGGAGTCGATCCTGAAATGGCTTTTTCTATGGCAATGGATGAAACACAGGAAGTGATTGCTTGTTTATATAAAAAATATGAGGTAAAGCGTAAAGAAATGCGTGCCATGGATTTTGATGATTTATTATTGGAAGCCCATCGTTTATTGAAAACTGATGAAACCGTTCGCTTAAAATGGCAAAGAAGACTGGATTATATTCATGTCGATGAATTTCAGGATGTGGACTATGTGCAATATGAAATTATTCGCTATTTAACAAGAAAAAATGCATTTCTATGTGTTGTAGGGGATCCAGATCAGACAATTTATACGTGGCGAGGAGCCAGTGTCGATATTATTATGCGCTTTGATAAAGATTTTCCTTCTTGTAAAACAGTGATTTTAAATCAGAATTATCGTTCGATTCAACCGATTCTAGATGCCAGTAATGAATTGATTCGATTTAATAAAAATCGAATTCAAAAAGATTTGTTTTCAACGATTGATGGAAATCAGAAAATTGTAATGAATCAAAGTCAGGATGATAGTGAAGAGCCTTTATATGTAGCTCGTCAAATTTTGGAATTAAAGAAACAAGGCTATGATTTTTCAGATATGGCAATTTTATATCGATCTAATTTTTCTTCTCGAGCTTTTGAACAAGTTTTACGAAAAACGGGAATTCCTTATCGCATTTACGGGGGCATTCGTTTCTATGAGAGACAAGAAATTAAAGATATGTTGTCGTATTTAAAATTGTGTACTAAACCCGATGAAAAAGATCCAGAACAAATGTCTTTGGATTTAGCAATTGTTCGTATCATCAATCGTCCTAGACGAAAAATTGGTGAAAAAACAATTGAGAAGTTGCAGCAACAGGCAATGAATCAAAATAAAAATTTATTAGAAGTGATGAAAGATGCACAAGATGTGTCTTCTACAATTCATAATAAATGTAAACAATTTGTAGAATTAATTGAATCTTTAAGAAGTCATAGAGAAGATTATTCTTTAGAAGATTTTTTCCAGTTTGTCTTAGAAGAAACGGGTTATTTGAAAATGCTGGAAGATGAAAATGAAGAAGATCGTATTGAAAACTTAAAGGAATTGAAACAAGATATTGCCATGAATCTGAAAGAAAATCCAGATTATTCTTTAGAAGAATATTTACAAGAAATTGCTTTGTTTACAGATAAAAGCCAGGAAGAAAAAATGAATTCCATTTCTTTGATGACTGTTCACGCCGCTAAGGGATTGGAGTTTAAAGCTGTTTTTATTGTGAATTTTAATGAAAGTGTTTTTCCAAGTGCTCGTTCTATACAAGAAGGTGGAAACCAGTCTTTAGAAGAAGAAAGACGCCTGTGCTATGTTGCCATGACACGTGCCAAAGAGTTTTTATGTATTTCATGGAATCGTGGTTATAGTTATATGTTGGAAACTTATAAAACACCGAGTCGATTTGTGTTAGAAATACCAAAACAATATACGAATTTAGATAAAGAAGAATCACCAAAAGAAGCGGTTTTAGAAAAACCAAAATCAAGAGTTCGTTATCGTAAAGGAGATATTGTTGAGCATAGTGTATATGGTCAAGGTGTGATTATTAAGGTAGAAGGAAATATTGCGACCATTGCGTTTGAAAGAAAATATGGCATAAAAAAATTAAATGCGTTGCATCCTTCTCTAAAAAAACGATAAAAAGTGTTATAATGCTTGCAGGAGTGTTTATGAAAAAAATTGGTTTATGTTTCATGTTGGTATTGGCTTTATGTGGCTGTTCCCTTTTTTCCAATACATCGACAGCTTTATATACAGGAGACTATGCGGCTTCTATGCCATTTCAAGACAGTGACACCCGTGTTAAACATGCGAGTTTGATTTCAGATTTAGATTGTCGTGTACAAATTGAAAGTGGTTTGATGGATTTATCCAAAACATATTTTGATCCTTCAAAAGTGACTTTTAAAACCCATACTTTTTTGGATTATGATGAATTAGATGCCACGGATGGTTCACGTGGATTATTGGGGACACTAAGAGATGACAATCCTATTGGTTTGAATCCAAGTTCAGATGAAGAATTTGATACGGGAAATGGGATTTCAACGGGGCCTGTTATTTTAGTGGATATTTATGAACTGGATTGGTATGCTGGAGATACTTTAAAAGGAATTTCTTTGTCTTTGGTGTTAAATGGATCTTTGTATTTGGATTCAAATACAGAAGTTCAAATTGAAAAGGAACAACTGAATTCATATTTTGATGTAACCGCTAATAAACTGGTTTCCTATATGAGAGAAAGATTTAATGAAATTACTTCAAGTATTCCTATCTATGTATGTGGCTATGTGTTAGATGATACATCAGATTTATATGGAGGCTATGCTCGTACTGGTTTCTTTAATGGAGGACAAGGAACATTTGATGATATAGACGAACAATGGGTATTAATTCCAAGTGCCAGCATTAATTCATTAGATGCATCGATGGCCAGTGAATTTGATGCGTATAAAAACTGTGTTATCGATGTATTAACAGATTATACGTTTGTGACTGCCAAAGCAAAATATGAGGGATCGGCTTGTAAAAAGGTATTGATTACCATTGAAGCACATGCTAAATCCACGGGAGAAATCTTGGCAATGGGGCAAACGGCTAAAGAAAATTTAAGTTTATTTACACAAATGGATTGTCGATATACGGTTACGATTAAAAATAATAATGAAACTTATATTGTGATTCAAAGGAAAGAGAATGAAACAGATTGTACTGTCATTTCTACTTTATAGTTTTCTTGTGTTATAATGAAATCGGAGGTTTGAAATTTTATGGCAAAACAAATGAAGAAAGTAAAAAAACCACAAAAGTTCAGTAATACAGTCAAAGAAAAAAAGCCAAAACAAGGTCATAAACTTGTATGGTTTACAATAATTATCATCGCCATTCCTTGTGCTATTGTAGCTTATGTTTTATTGACAAGTATTGGCGGTCAAAATAAACCAGTAACAGGAGATCGATTTGGAAAAGAAGATTTAAATCCAGAAATTAGTTCCAGCATGATTAAGGATATTGAGAGTCAGCTGGCTTCTATTGATGGAGTTGAAAATATAGAAGTGAATTTAAAGAGTGCTACGCTTCGTATTTCATTGGATATTGTAGATGATGCCAATAGTGAAAAAGCATCTTCAATTTGTGAAAGTGCTTATTCAATTGTCGATTCCATTTGTCCAATTTCCACTTATTTTACAAATACAGAAGATGGAAAAATGTATGATTTAGAAATTGCTTCTTTTACTTATATAGTAGATGATGCGCATCCAGTTGAAGGACAAGTCTATATCCAGTTAACAAAAACAGGAGCTGGAAGCAAAGTTATCGATAATATGAATGCAGCAAAAAATCAATCCATTGTCGATCAAATTAAACGATACTAAGAGCGAAAGCTCTTTTTTTTCTTGATAAGAAACAAAAAAAAGTTAAAACAAATATAAGTTTATTTTATAAAGAGATTGGAGAATATAATTATGAAGAAGAAATTATTAAGCATACTATGTGCTATATGTACAATATGCATGTTGGTACCATGACAATATCTGCAGAAACAGATGGAAATTTTACATATTTAATATCTGATAATCAAGTAACAATTACTGGATATATTGGTAGTGGTGGAAATGTTGTCATTCCATCACAAATAGAAGGTAGAACTGTTACAGCGATTGCACAAAATGCTTTTATGTTTTTGCAGTAATCTATCTAATGTAACAATCGAAAATGGAGTTGGATCCATTGGAAATGCTGCTTTTCAAAGTTGTACTTCTCTTACAAAAATAACAATTCCAGCTAGTGTTACTTTTATTGATAGTACTGCTTTTAATGGATGTACAAGTCTTACAAACATTCAAGTTGATGTTAATAATATAAATTATTCATCACAAGATGGTATATTGTTTAATAAGAATCAAACAGAATTGATTCGATATCCTCAAGGAAAAGCTGTAGCATCCTATACTATTCCTGATACTGTGACATCTATTGGGTATTGTGCTTTCTTTAGATGCGATAAACTTACAAATATAACGATTCCAAATAGTGTTACATCTATTGGGATTGTTGCTTTTGGTAGTTGTGCATTTACAAGTATCACAATACCAAATAGTGTTACAACGATTGGAGAATCTGCTTTCAAAGAATGTATTTATATGGAAAATATCACATTTGAAGCCAATTCACAGTTAACATCAATTGGTGTTAGTGCTTTTTACAATTGTAATGCTCTTAAGTCTATAGATATTCCATATGGTGTTACTTCGATTAGTGAAAATACTTTTCAGAATTGTTCAGGCCTTAAAAGTGTAACAATTCCTGAAAGTGTAACATCGATTGGAAACAACTCTTTTAATAAGTGTGACAGTCTTACAAGCATATATATTCCTTCTAATGTTGAATCAATTGGCATTTCTGCTTTTGCGGGTTGTGAGAAAATTACAAATATTGAATTTGGAGAGAATTCAAAACTGAAAACTATAGGAACTTATGCTTTTCTTGGATGTAAAATTACAAGCATAGACATCCCTGATGGTGTGACATTGATTGGACAACAAGCTTTCTCCTCAACTGATCTTACAAGCATAGTTATTCCTTATAGTGTAACTTCTATCGGTAAGTATGCTTTTAGTAATTGTCGAGCTCTTGATTGTATATTCCTGCCTGATAAAGAAGATTTATCTATTGGTATGGATGCAATTCCAAATAATACAACACGAGTAAAATATAGCCTAAATAACAATGAGGTTACTATTACTGAAATTAAATTAGGAAATGAAAAAACGAATGTTGCTATTCCAGATACAATTTGTGGATATGAAGTTGTTGAAGTTGCAAGTAATGAATGGTCAAAAGTTGGTAAACATACTCATAAAGGTAGTCAGGCAACTTGTATAGAAAAATCAAAATGTCGTATTTGTGGACAAGAATATGGTGAATTAAAAAATCATAATCTTAAACATTTTGATGCCAAAGAAGCAACAGTAGCAAAAGCAGGAAATATTGAATATTGGTATTGTATAGATTGTGAAAAGTATTTCTCAGATGAAAATGGAACCAAAGAAATTTCATTCGAAGATACCATTATTTCCAGACTGGCTCCAGAAATCATTGCTGGAAAAGGACAAAGTGTAACACAAGGAGAAAAGAAAGCATTGTCTTTTACTTCCAATGCTTCATATAATGAATTTAAATATGTAAAATTAGATGGAGAAACATTAGATTCAAAACATTATACAGTGAAAGAGGGAAGTATTATTGTTACACTGAATAAAGATTTTGTTTCTACTTTAAAAGCTGGTAAACATACAATTAGTATTGTTTCTGAAACTGGTGAAGCTACTACTGAATTTGAAGTGGTAAAGAAAGAAGTAGTAAAAGATAATTCTAAGAAAGAAAATTCCAATAAAACAAATACAGGATTGATTGGAAATGCAGGATTATGGATTTCTATGATGACTTCCAGTATCAATGCAATGTTGATTGGATTAATTTTACATAAAAAGAATAAAAAATAAATTCGAGTGAGTTCATTTGAACTTACTCATTTTTCTATTGCGCAATATATTGTGATTTTGTAAAATTAAAGTTAGGGAGATTAAAAAATGAAAGAAAAAAAAGTGACTTTATTATTTACTACATATCACAACTTTATTTCCTATTTATTATTATATTTATTTGGACACAACTATTCCCATGTTTCTATGTCTTTAGAATCGGATGGAGAATATTTTTACAGTTTTAATAAAAAAGGATTTCGAAAAGAATATCCTAAGCGTCACAAAAAAAGAAGAAAAAACAAAAGTTTTTCCATTCAATTTAAAATTTCAAAAGAAGAATATGATATTTTAAAACATAAAATTGAAGAATGCGAAAAAAGAAAGAATTTAAAATATTCTTCTTTGGGTGTTTTATTATGTTTATTCCATATTCGTCATCACTTTGAAGATTCTTATTTCTGTTCTCGCTTTGTTGCGGAAGCCTTACAGGATATGGGTCGCTTTGAATTAAAGAAAGATCCTTCTTTATATTTGCCCGATCAAATTATTGATGAAATGATTGCACACAATTGTTTAGAAAACGTGACAAGAAATCCATTATAGAAAGTTTATTATGTTTGAAAAGTGTTTGAAATTACTTGAAAATTCTTATAGTCCATATTCTCATTTCCGTGTTTCCAGTATTGTTGTGATGAAAGATGGAAAAGAATTTTATGGTGTAAATATTGAAAATGCATCCTATGGAGCCACTATATGTGCAGAACGCGTTGCGATATTTAATGCGATTGCTTCTGGCTATAAACCATTTGATTTTGAAAAAATCTATGTTCTTTGTGATTCACCTGACATTCAGCCTTCTTGTTTTATTTGCCGGCAAGTGATGAGTGAGATGTTTGAATCGGATAAAGAAGTGATTTGGTATTCGAATACTGGAAAAGAAAAAAAATTGTTGATTAAAGATATTTGTCCATATCCTTTTGTGGATGCTTGTATGAAATAATGTAGCACAAAGCTACATTTTTTTTAATTTTGAATTATAATTGTTTTATGAATCATTTACATATACGAAGTGTTTATTCTTTACTGGAATCTAGTTTTCGTTTAGAAGATATTATTGATGCTTCTATTCGAAATGGTTTTTATCATGTTTGTTTAACGGAACACAACAAAATGTTTTCGACAATGAAGTTCTGGAATTTGTGCAAAGAAAAAGGTGTACATCCTGTTATTGGACTGGAAACAGAAGTGATGTATAACGAAAAAGAATTTCATTTTATTTGTCTGGCAAAAAATGATAATGGACTAAAAGAATTGTATCGAATATCAAGTGAAAAAATGAAAAAAGAATCCAGTTTATCTTTTGAATTCTTTGTATCTCATACACAAAATTGTGTTGTTTTAACGGCTGGTGATTTTGAAGATGAACTCGGATCGTATATTCTTCATGAAAAAGATGAAGACATTCTTTCTTTTGTTTCTATATGCAATGACAGCTGGCAGGATTTCTATGTATCCATTGCGATGAATGATTCGAGTTTTCATCGTCAGAGAAATGGATATTTAAAAATGATTTTATCAAATCAATATAAAACGGTTGCCTTATCAAGAATTTTATATGAAAAAAAAGAAGACGTTGAAAATTTAAAAGTGTTACGTGCCATTGAAGCACAATCGTATTTAAGTGATCAAACACTGGATGTTTGTTACAATCGCTATTTTCGTTCCATTGAAGAAATGAAACAACTCTATGATTTATCAGACTTAGAGGCCAGTGATGAAATTTGTTTGAAATGTAACGTACAAATGGCATTCTCCAAAAACTCTTTGCCACTCTTTCATAATAAATATAACGTTGATTCCAAAACATTTTTAACAAATTTATGTAAAGCTGGATTGAAAAAGAGATTGAATAATGAAATAAAAGAAGAATATGTGAATCGACTTCAGTATGAACTCAATACCATTATTTCTATGGGCTTTACAGATTATTTTCTCATTGTATGGGATTTTATTCGCTTTGCGAGAAGTCAGAACATTATGGTAGGACCAGGAAGAGGATCTGTAGCTGGTTCTTTAGTGGCTTATGTATTAGGAATTACGCATATTGATCCCATTCAAAACCAACTTTTATTTGAACGTTTTTTAAATCCAGATCGTGTTTCTATGCCAGATATTGATACGGATTTTCCAGATAATCGAAGAGAAGAAGTCATTCAATATGTGATTGAAAAATATGGCAATCAAAGAGCATGTCGCATTGTGACATTTAATACAATGAAAGTGAAACAAGTGCTTCGTGATGTAGCTCGTACAATGGGATTATCGGTAAGAAAAGTCGATGAATTGATTAAAAAAATTGGTGATGAACAATCTTTAAAAGAACTATATCAAAAGAATATTTCTTTTAAACGACTTATAGATCAAGACAAACAATTCCATGAATTATTTGTTCGTTGTCTTCCATTAGAAGGATTACCACGCCATGCTTCCATTCATGCAGCTGGAATTGTTTTAAGTCAACAAGATATTGTAGAAGTTTGTCCATTAATGGAATTAGACGACCATAGCTATGCTTGTCAATTCACAATGGAATACTTAGAACCTCTTGGCTTGATCAAAATGGATTTTTTAGGTCTGAAAAATCTAACGACTATTCATCAAATTGTAAAAACCATTGAAATGGAGCAACACAAAACATTGGATATTTTCCGTATTCCATTAAATGACAGCAAAACTTTTCAATTGTTGTCCCATGCTGATACAGTAGGTGTTTTTCAATTGGAATCACAGGGCATTAAACAAGTTTTATTAAAACTAAAACCCAATAAATTTGAAGACATATGTGCTGTTCTTGCTTTGTATCGACCTGGACCCATGCACAATATTGATGAATACATTCAAAGAAAAAACGATCCATCCAAAATTGAATACTTGCATCCACTTTTAAAACCAATACTAAAAGATACCTATGGCATTATGTTATATCAAGAACAAATTATGCAGATTGCTCAGGTTATCGGGCAATTTAGTTTAGCACAAGCCGATACGCTTCGAAAAGCTATGTCGAAAAAGAATAAATCCATGATGGATTCTTTTCATATTCAATTTATTCAGGGAGCCTATCAAAAAGGAATAAGTAAAAAATGTGCAGAAGATATTTTTTCTATGATGGAGCGTTTTGCGGAATATGGATTCAATAAATCACATAGCTATGCTTATGGATTGATTGTTTATCAAATGGCATATCTAAAAACCAATTATCCATTGGTATTTTATAAATGTTTATTGGACAGTGTGATCTCTTCTCAAAATAAAACCATGGAATACGTATATGAATGTCAAAGACGAAAAATTCCGGTGTTAAAACCAAGTGTACAAGAATCCAATGAATGGTATACCATTGAAAAAAATGGATTACGAATGCCTTTACAAGTTATTAAAGGCATAGGAAAAAGTGTATATCCATTATTGATGGAACAAAGAAAACAAGCTCCTTATCAAAATTTTATAGAATTCATAGTTCGAGCTAAATCCATTGGCATTGAAGATAGCGCTATTAAATTATTAATTGATGGAGGCGCATTGGATTGTTTTTCATACAATCGAACAACAATGAAAGAAAACCTGCAAAACGTATTAAATTATGCACATTTAGTTTGTACAAAAACGAGTGAAGGCATTGTATTAAACTATGACATTGTCTCTTGTCCTGTGATTTTAAATCATAAAGAAAATAAAATGGAAAGTGCACAAAGAGAATTTGATGTCTTTGGATTTTATTTGGAAATGCATCCACTAAAAGAATTACGAAAAAAATATCCTAAAGCCATTCCGATTTCGCAAGCCAATGCCATTCAAGGCTATATGGAAGTATTAGGAAAAGTCAGTGGATATCGTGTTCATAAAACAAAAACAGGTGAATGGATGTGTTTTATGAGCATAGAAGATGAAAAAGGAAAAATGGATGTGGTATTGATGCCAAAGCTATATTCAATTGAAAAAGAAAACATTGCCAAGAATCGTTTTGTATGTATCAATGGAAAAAAAGATCGTCCACAATCAATTTTAGCCCGAAACGTAAAATGGATTGACATCGAAGAAAATAAATAGTGAATTTATGATTTTCTATGATAGAATAATATCATTCTAGGAGGGACCTATGGAAAAAGAAATAAATAGTAAAAATTTCATTGAAAGAATCATTGATCAAGATATAGAAGAAGGAAGATGTACAAAAGTTATTACGCGTTTTCCGCCAGAACCAAATGGATATTTACATGTAGGACATGCTAAATCTATTTTATTAAACTATGGATTAGCTGAAAAATACAATGGAGCTTTCAATCTACGTTTCGACGATACCAATCCAACAAAAGAAAACATTGAATTCGTAAATTCAATTGTAAAAGACGTAGAATGGCTGGGAGCCAAATATGAAGGAGACGTTAAATTCGCATCCAATTATTTTCCACAAATGTATGAAAATGCTGTGAAATTAATCAAAAAAGGAAAAGCCTATGTATGTGATTTAACACCAGATCAAATTCGAGAATATAGAGGAACTTTAAAAGAACCCGGAAAAGAATCACCATATCGTAATCGATCCATTGAAGAAAATCTTCGTTTATTTGAAGGCATGAAAGATGGAGAATTTGAAGATGGTTCAAAAGTTCTTCGTGCCAAAATTGATATGGCCAGTCCAAATATTAATATGCGAGATCCAATTTTATATCGAGTTGCTCGTTTTGAACACCATAATACAAAAAATGAATGGTGCATTTATCCAATGTATGATTTTGCACATCCTATTGAAGATGCACTTGAAGGTATCACGCATTCCATTTGTACACTGGAATTTGAAGACCATCGTCCTTTATATGACTGGGTAGTCATTGAATGTGGATTTAAAAATAAACCCGAAGAATTTCCAAAACAAATTGAATTTGCGAAAATGTATGTTACAAATGTGGTAACTGGAAAACGCTATATTAAACGTTTAGTGGAACAAAAAGTAGTGGATGGATGGGATGATCCTAGATTGGTAACCATTGCTGCTTTAAGACGAAGAGGATTTACTCCGGAATCTTTAAAATTGTTTATGGATTTATGCAGTGTATCTAAATCCAATTCATCAGTTGATTATGCGATGTTAGAATATTGTATTCGTGAAGATTTAAAACCAAAAGCACCTCGTGTGATGGGAGTATTCGATCCAATTGAATTAATTATTGACAATTATCCAGAAAATGAAGTTGAGTATTTACCGGCACAAACCAATGTTGAAAACCCTGAATTAGGTTCTCATTTGGTTCCATTTTCAAAGAAACTTTGGATTGATCGTGATGATTTTATGGAAGTCCCTGTTAAAAAATATTTTAGATTATTTCCAGGAAATGAAGTACGCTTAATGAATGCTTATTTTGTGACTTGTACAGGATTTGAAAAAGATGAAAATGGAAATATCACAAAAGTTCATTGTACATATGATCCAGAAACGAAAAATGGAACAGGTTTTACAGCTCGTAAAGTTAAAGGAACCATTCACTGGGTAGAACAAAATAGTGCCATTCCAGTTGTAGCTCGTTTATATGAAAACTTAGTGGATGAGTCTAAAGGTGTTTATAATGAAGATGGTTCTATGAATTTAAATCCAAATTCTTTGACAGTTGTCAATGGATATGTGGAACCATTTATTAAAGACTATAAACCAGGGGATTCATTCCAGTTTGTTCGTAATGGTTATTATTGCATTGATGTAAAAGATTCAACAGATGAACAATTTGTATTGAATCGAATTACATCTTTGAAGAGTTCCTTTAAATTACCAAAATAATCACTAGTACATTCTAGTGATTTTTTTTATAATAAAGCCATGACAAAAATAATTTGTATATCCAATAAAGTATTAACTCTATGCATGTATATTATATATCCACTTTTTTTAATGAGTCTTTGGAACAATCCCTTTTTAATCAAAGCCATTTGTATTCCATTGATTTCTTTTATACTTGTTTCGATTGCTCGAAAAAAAATTAATCGAGCACGTCCTTATGAAATAAAAAATAAATCTCCTATAATAAAAAAAGACACAAAAGGACAATCTATGCCCTCTAGACACGTCTTTTCTTCTGTCATTATTTCTATGACAATTTTATATATATATCCCGTTTTTGGTATATTCTTATTGATTTTAAGCGCCATAGAAGCTTTTATTCGCGTTATAGGTGGCGTACATTTTATCAGTGATGTCATGGCTGGATATATCATTGGCATCTTAGTTGGGTTGTTTTATTTTTTATAAATCCGTTCTTGAAAATCAAAAAAACTTCCTATATAATACTATCGTTGCAGACTCCGCTCTTGCAACCGCACAGAAAAGGTTATAAGTTGATTTTCACACCTTAATGGCGAGTACTCAAAGGAAAGGAGATAAAAAAATGTACGCAATTATTGAAACTGGTGGAAAACAAATTAAAGTTGAACAAGAAGCAGTCATCTTCGTTGAAAAATTAGAAGCAAACGAAGGAGATGTTGTAACATTCGACAAAGTTTTATTCGCTAACGGTAAAATTGGAAAACCTTATGTTGAAGGAGCTACAGTTACTGGTGTTGTAGAAAAACAAGGTAAAGGAAAGAAAATTACTATTGTTAAATACAAAGCTAAGAAAAGCTCTACTCGTCGTAAACAAGGACACCGTCAACCATATACTCGTGTAAAAATTACTGCAATTGAGGCTTAATTATGGTTAAGGTGGAAACACTGTATGAACAAAATCAAATTGTTTCTATTCGTATGAATGGACATGCCAATGCAGCAAAACATGGTGAAGATTTAGTTTGTGCAGGGGCTTCATCCATAGGAATTGGTGCATTAAATGCACTGGATGATATTTTTTCGGATGCAGTGGATTTAGAATTTCGAGAAAATAAATTCCGTATCAAAGTTTTAAAAAACTCGGATTTGCTTCAAACTTGTTTGTTGTTTATGATCAAGCAACTTGAAACAATGGTGGAAGCTTATCCAGAAAATATTACGATAATAAGGAAAGAGGTGTAAATCATGCGTTTCACATTAGATATTCAATTTTTCGCATCTAAGAAAGGGGTAGGTTCTACTAAGAACGGTCGTGACTCTATTTCAAAACGTTTAGGTGCTAAATTAGCAGATGGACAATATTGTACAGCTGGTAGTATCATTTACCGTCAACGTGGAACTAAGATTCATCCAGGAACAAACGTAGGTCGTGGTGGCGACGATACATTATTCGCATTGGTCGATGGTGTTGTTAAGTTTGAACGTCTTGGAAAGGATAAAAAGAAAGTTTCTGTTTATCCACAAGCTTAGTACAGAATTTTCTAGACCCCCACAACAACGGGGTCTATTTTTTTAGAAAGGAGTGCAAACATGTTTGTTGATCAGGTCAAAGTTCACTTAAAAGCGGGTAAAGGAGGAAATGGTATTGTCAGTTTCCGTCATGAAAAATATGTAGCTTATGGAGGGCCTTTTGGAGGCGATGGCGGAAAAGGCGGAGATGTTATTTTTGAAGCGGATCCAGGAATGACAACTTTACTCGATTTACGATTTCATCGAAAAATCCAGGCTACACCAGGTGAAAATGGAAAAAATAAGCGAATGCATGGAGCCAATGGCGAAGACAAAATCGTTAAAGTTCCATTAGGAACCATTGTAAAAAACGCAGAAACCAACCAAATTCTTGCGGATTTGACACAGCCTCATCAACAACAGATTGTTTGTAAAGGGGGAAGAGGTGGACGAGGAAACTGTCATTTCAAGTCAAGTCATAATACCGCTCCTAAATATGCTGAAGACGGATTTCCAGGACAGGAATACGATGTCATTGTGGAATTACGTGTTTTAGCGGATGTTGGTTTAGTTGGATTTCCAAGTGTTGGAAAATCGACTTTATTAGATGCTGTTTCTCGAGCTCGACCAGAAATTGGAGACTATCCATTCACAACCATTGCACCAAATGTCGGTGTTGTTCAAACAAGAGAAGGAAGAAGCTTTATTATGGCAGATTTACCTGGATTGATTGAAGGTGCCAGTGAAGGAAAAGGTTTGGGCCATCAATTTTTACGACACATAGAACGATGTCGTGTTATTATTCATATCCTGGATATGGGTGGAGAAGATGGAAGAAACCCGGTTGAAGATTATCGCATTATCAACGAAGAATTAAAGTCTTATAATTTACGTTTATTAGAGAGACCACAAATTGTGGTGGCCAATAAAATGGATTTGGACAATGCACAGAAAAATTTAGAAGCCTTCAAAGAAGCTTATCCAGATGTAGAAGTCTTTGAAACGACGACTATTATTCACGAAGGCATTGATCCAGTCTTAACAAAGGCAGCTGATTTATTAGAAACAACGCCTGTATTTCCGATTATGGAAGAAGAAAGTCAGGATGTTGGTGTTACATATACATTTGAAGAAAAGAAAAAAGACTATACAATTGAAAATATTCAACCAGGACTCTGGAAAGTATCTGGGCCTCGTTTGGAACGTGTTTTTGACATTAAAAAATTAAATACAGAAGAAGATTTTTATTTATTTGCGAATCGTCTACGTTATTTGGGAATTGACAATGCACTTCGTGAAGCGGGTTGTCAAGACGGAGATACGGTTCAATTATGTGGATATGAATTTGAATTTATTGAAAATTAGAGGAAAATATGAAGTGTATTTCATGGAATGTGAATGGTATTCGTGCTGTTCTCAAAAAAGATTTTGTTGAAATTTTATATGCATTAGATGCCGATATATTCTGTATTCAGGAAACCAAGGCACAAGAAGATCAGATTGAAGTGGAATGTGAATTATATCCATATCAATATAAATACAGTGCCCAAAGAAAAGGATATAGCGGAACTATGGTTTTTTGTAAAGAAGAACCACTATCGGTTTGTTATGGAATCGGGATGGAAAGTCATGATACAGAAGGAAGAGTTATTACACTGGAATACGATTCTTTCTATATTGTAACGGTTTATACACCCAATAGTGGTGATGGCTTGAAACGATTGGATTATCGTATGGAATGGGATATTGCCTTTTCTAAATACATTCAATCTTTAAATAAACCTGTTATGGTTTGTGGAGATTTAAATGTAGCCAATGAAGAAATTGATATTAAAAATCCGAAAACCAATCGTAGAAATGCCGGTTTTACAGATGAAGAACGAAATAGCTTTAAAGTCAATTTATTGTCGTTTCTAAAAGATACATATCGTAATTTATATCCAGATAAAGTGGAATATTCGTGGTGGTCATATCGCTTTAAAGCTCGAGAAAAAAATGCTGGGTGGCGTATTGATTACTGGCTTGTTTCACCGGAATTGATGGACAAAGTCATGGATTCAAAAATATTAACAGATATTTATGGTTCGGATCATTGTCCCGTTGAATTGGATATTCAACTATAAGCTCACATGAGCTTTTTTATTTGACATTTTATAAACAAGTGTTAATAATTAACTTATGTTTAAAAAGGAGGCTTTATGAAATCACAATATTTATTTTTTATTAGCCAAACTATAAAAACACATGTTAAACATGGAATAAGTAGTCTACAAATAGAAGACAATCATTTTATGCCATTGCACAAATTATTTGTTTTGATTCAACAATATGGAGTAAATAATTCCATCTATGTTTCACAGCTACCTGAATTAACAGGTGTTTTACCGCAAGCTATTTCTCGTTATCTTCGATTATTAGAAAAAGATGGCTTGATTCTTCGTAAAAGCGATCCAAAAGATCGAAGAAAAGTTTTTGTGAAATTGACGGAAAAAGGAATTCATCAACATCAAGCAAGTTTTGAAAAAATCAAAAACTATGCAACACGTATTGAAGAAGAAATGGGACACGATAAAATGGAGCAATTTATACAGCTTTGTATGAATATAGACCAGGCCATTGTCAAAGTGAACCAATCTATGGAGAATATAAAATGATTAAAATTTTAAAACAGTTATCGAAACACTGGATTTATTGCCTTTTTATTTTTGGACTGCTGCTTGTGCAAGCCAATTGCGATTTAAGTATTCCTTCCATGACTTCTGATATAGTGGATACTGGAATTCAAATGGGAGGCATAGAATCTGTTATTCCACAAACGATTCGAAAAGACTCATATCAGGCGTTATTGTGGTTGATGAATGATTCAGATGCACAACTTGTTGAAAGTTGTTACGAATTCAAAATCGATATATATGAATTAAAAGAAGAAAAAGAAGGATTAGAAGATTGTTTTTCGATTCCTGAAATTGTATTGGTTTCCATGGCAAGTGCAGAAAAAGAAAATGTAACATACCAAGATTTAGATCAGTCATGTCAATCGATTTTGAAAATGGTCGATCAGTTTCCTGATATGTTAAGTGATACGCAAAAAAGAGAAATCATTCAAGAAAATATGGAAACTTATTTTTCAAAAATAGATAACAATACCCTGGATTTAATGAAAAGCCAGTCTCAAGTCTTTGTGAAACTTGAATACCAGGGACAAGGGATTGCCCAAAGTGTTCAAACACGTTATTTATTAAAAACAGGAATGAAAATGCTGGGATATACACTTTTATTAGTCGTTTGTGCTATTTTAGTTGGATTTCTGGCATCGAAAGTATCAGCAACCATAGGAAAAGACTTACGAGAAGCTGTTTTTTCGAAAGTGGTTTCCTTTTCCAATGCTGAAATTGAATCGTTTTCTACGGCTTCCTTGATTACACGTACAACCAATGACATTCAACAAGTACAAATGGTTTGTGTTGTTTTGCTTCGAATGGTATTCTATGCACCAATTTTAGGAATTGGTGGAATTTTAAAAGTCATTCAAACTGGAAATGATTTATCTTGGATTATTGTTTTAACGGTTCTTTTGTTGTTGATTGTAATTGCGATTTTAATGATTGTAGCTATGCCACGATTTAAAAAAGTACAAACCCTGGTGGACAACGTCAATCAAGTTTCTCGTGAAATTTTAACAGGAATCATGCCAATTCGAGCTTTTTCAAGAGAAACATATGAAGAACAACGCTTTGATCAAGCCAACACCAATTTAATGAAAAATCAATTATTTACAGGAAGAACCATGGCCATGATGATGCCATTTATGACAATTATTATGAATGCCTGCTGCATTTTGATTGTCTGGTTCGGTGGAGTTTCTATGGACTTGGGACATATGCAAGTTGGAGACGTTATTGCTTATATTACATATACAATGCAAATTGTCATGTCCTTTATGATGATTGCTATGGTATCTATTATGTTACCAAGAGCCAGTGTTGCCTTTGATCGAATTGATGAAGTCTTACATCAGGAATGCAGTATACATGATTCAAAACAACAAATTCAACAAGAATTTAAAGGCGAAATATCTTTTGAAAATGTATCGTTTATGTATCCAGATGGACAAGATGAAACACTAACAGATTTAAATTTTACCATTCATCCAGGACAAACCACAGCTATTGTGGGAAGTACAGGATGTGGAAAATCAACGGTCATGAATTTAATTTGTCGTTTTTATGATGTTACAAAAGGAAGAATATGTATTGATGGCATTGATATTCGGGATATGTCTTTAGAGCAGTTACATGATTTAATTGGATATGTTCCACAAAAAGGCGTTTTATTTAGTGGAACGATTGAGTCCAATGTGAAATTTGGCAATAAAGTAGATGATTCTCAAATGAAAGATGCCTGTCAAATTGCCCAGGCACAGGAATTTATTGATACAAAAGAAAATACATATCAAAGTTCTATTGCCCAAGGTGGAAGCAATGTTTCAGGTGGACAAAAACAGCGCTTATCCATTGCTCGTGCCATTGCGAAAAATCCTTTGATTTATTTATTTGACGATAGCTTCTCAGCTTTGGATTTTAAAACCGATGCAGCTTTACGAAAAGCTTTGCATGCAAAAACAAAAGAAGCAACGGTATTGATTGTTGCCCAACGTATTTCCACTATTTTACATGCCGATCAAATTATAGTATTAGAAGAAGGACATATTGTTGGAAAAGGAAATCATCAGGAATTGATGAAGAATTGTGTCGAATATCAGGAAATAGCTAAAAGTCAATTGTCTTTGAATGAGTTAGGAGGTGCTTTATAATGCCACATCCAAAGCGTTCACATGAAAAAGCAAAAGATTTTAAAGGAACAATGAGGACTGTATTAAAGTCTTTAAAACCCTATACATTTTTATTGATCATTGTTTTTGGCTGTGCCATTCTTTCGACAATATTTAATATTGTTGGACCTAAAGTATTAGCCAAAGCCACAACGGCTTTAGCAACTGGATGGATTGCCAAGATTACACATACCGGTTCTATTGACTTTGTCTATATTGGAAAAGTTCTAATTTCATTAATGATTTTATATGTTATCGCTGCGATTTTCTCTTTTATACAACATTGGATCATGACAGGAATTACACAAAAAATTTGTTACGATTATCGAAAACAAATCAGTGAAAAAATTCATCGGCTTCCTTTGGCTTATTTTGAAAAAAGAACAGTAGGAGAAGTATTATCTCGAATCACCAATGATGTGGATACACTTGGACAAAGCTTGAATCAAAGTTTAAGTCAATTTGTTACAAGTATCACAACTATGATAGGAGTACTTGTGATGATGCTTTCTATTAGTCCTTCCATGACATTGGTAACCCTTTTTATTATTCCTGTCACTATTATATTTGTAATGATTGTTGTTAAACACTCTCAAAAATATTTTAAGCAACAACAAAAAATGCTGGGAATTGTCAATGGACAAGTAGAAGAAGTATATTCTGGACATAATGTCATTTGTGCTTTTAATCAAGAAAAAAATGTTGTGGATACATTTAATCAAAACAACGAACAATTATATGAATCTGCCTGGAAGTCACAATTCTTTTCTGGATTGATGATGCCTATTATGAATTTTGTGGCAAATTTAGGCTATGTTGTTGTAGCGATTATGGGTGGTATTTATGCTTCAAAAGGGAAAATCACCATTGGAGATATTCAAGCTTTTATTCAATATGTAAAGAATTTTACCCAGCCAATTCAACAATTGGCACAAGTTTCCAATCAGATGCAAAGTATGGCAGCTGCAGCTGAAAGAGTGTATGAATTCTTAAATGAAAAAGAAGAAGAACAAGTGCAAACGGTTCAGGAATGTACATTTAAAGGCGAAGTTACATTTGATCATGTACACTTTGGGTATAGACCAGATAAAGAAGTAATTAAAGATTTTTCTTGTCATATTCAACCGGGTCAGCAAATTGCGATTGTTGGACCAACTGGGGCCGGAAAAACAACCATTGTCAAATTATTGATGCGTTTCTATGATGTCAATCAGGGCTCAATTTGTGTAGACGGCATTGATATTCGAACTTTAAATCGAAGTGTATTACGTGAAAACTTTGGAATGGTTCTACAAGATACGTGGTTATTTAAAGGAACTATTATGGAAAATATTCGTTATGGAAATCTAAATGCTACAGATCAGGAAGTCATTCAGGCAGCTAAACAAGCAAAAGTGGATCACTTTATTCGTACGCTTCCAAAAGGGTATCAAATGGAAATCAATGAAGATGCTTCGAATTTGTCACAAGGACAAAAACAATTGTTGACGATTGCTCGTGCTATTTTAGCCAATAATCAAATTTTAATTCTAGATGAAGCAACGAGTAGTGTTGACACAAGAACGGAGCAGCAAATTCAAGATGCGATGGATGTATTAATGAAAGGTAAAACAAGTTTTGTGATTGCACATCGTTTGTCAACGATAAAAAATGCGGATTGTATCTTGGTTATGAAAGATGGAGATATTGTTGAACAAGGAAATCATGAAGAATTATTGAAACAAAATGGTTTCTATGCAAGTTTATATAATTCACAATTTGAAGATGCACAAGCGTGATGGACTATTTTTCCATCACGTTTCTTGTTATAATGGGAATATTGAAAGAGGTGTTCTATGATTGCTTTTGTATCAGGAAAGGTTCGAATTCTAAGAAAAGAAACCATTGTAGTTGATGTACATGACATTGGATATGAAGTTTATGTTGGAAATCCAAATGCTTATTCCATCAATGAAAATGTATTTTTATTTACATATCAGCACATTCGAGAAGATGCCAGTATTTTATTTGGGTTTAAAACAGAAGAAGATTATGATGTTTTTATGCGTCTGATCAATGTAAAAGGAATTGGACCTAAAACGGCTTTGAATTTATTAGTGGTTTGTCCGGCTTCTCAAATGGTAGAAGCCATTGAAAACGATGATATAAAGCGGTTAAAGTCTTTACCTGGAATTGGGGCAAAAACAGCTTCCCAGATTGTTTTGGATTTAAAAGGAAAATTTGTTTCTTTTCCTTCTCAAAATCAAGTCTCTACAAATCCTGTTTGGCAAGAATGCCAGGAGGCATTGATTTCTTTGGGATATAAAGCCAATCAATTGAGTGGAATTCGAAAAGAATTGGAAAATCGAACGGATTTAAAAGCCGATCAAATGTTGCGTTTGGCTTTGAGTCTGATAGCAAAACGGAATGGAGTATAACATGGATCGAGAAGTAGATGGAAATCTTCAGGAAAGCGATGGATTTGAAACATCGCTTCGTCCGAGTCATTTAGATGAATATATTGGACAAAGAGAATTAAAATCGAATTTAAAAATATTCATGGAAGCCGCTAAACAAAGAAATGAAACCTTGGATCATGCTTTGTTTTATGGACCTCCTGGATTAGGAAAAACAACTTTAGCTTATATTGTTTCTAATGAAATGCATGGAAACTTGAAAACAACCAGTGGGCCTTCCATTGAAAAAGGCGGTGATTTGGCTTCCATTTTATCAACACTAGAAGCAGGAGACGTCTTATTTATTGATGAAATACATCGTTTGTCAAAACAAGTAGAAGAAATATTGTATTCTGCGATGGAAGATTTTTGTATTGATGTTATTGTGGGAAAAGAATCCGGGAATCCACATTCCTTACGTGTTCCTTTACCACCTTTTACATTAGTAGGAGCAACTACACGTGCCGGAGATTTAAGTGCACCTTTACGAGATCGCTTTGGCATTGTTTCTCAACTTCAGTATTATGAATTAGAAGATTTAAAACAAATTATTCAAAGAACAGCGCGTGTCATGAATACGACAATCAATGATGAAGCAGCTCATGAAATTGCACTTCGTTCGCGTGGGACGCCACGTGTGGCTAATCGATTATTTCGCCGTGTACGGGACTTTGCCCAAGTGTTAAACAATGGACAAATTAGTATAGAAGTAACACGAAATGCTTTAGATTGTTTACACGTGGATTGTTTGGGTCTAGATGCGGTAGATCATAAATATTTAATGGGAATCATTGAACGATTTAAGGGAGGTCCTGTAGGCTTAGAAGCCATTGCAGCTTCTATTGGAGAAGAAACTTCAACTTTAGAAGATGTATATGAACCGTACTTGTTACAAATAGGTTTTATCAATCGTACGCCTCGTGGTCGTATTGTCACTGCAAAGGCATATGATCACTTGAAAATTATGCATCAGCCAGATTTATTTGAATGACAATTTGTCATTCTTTTTATTTTGTATTATTATTATCACATGGAAAATTTATCTCTTTTATCACAAAAAGTGTTGACATACAATGAACCGGATTCATCAAAATGGATTCACTGGCTCTCACATCAAGATCTTTATCCTGTTTCACAAAGTGAATGCATGCAGGAATTTGCAGCGATGATGGCTTTGGCTAAACAAAAAAAATGGAAAGTATTAGTTGCTGGAGATTATGATTGTGATGGTATTATGGCGACAACCATTATGGTTTCGGGATTAAAAAAATATGGACTGGATTGTGGTTTTTATATTCCGGATCGTTTAAAAGAAGGGTATGGGTTACATGCACATACTGTTGAAATGGCCTATAAAAAAGGATATAAAATTATTTTAACAGTGGATAATGGCATCAAGGCATTTGATGCTCTTCAAAAAGCACAGGAACTAAACATGATTACCATTGTAACGGATCACCATACCATAGAAGACTATGTAGAAGCGGATATTTTGGTACATCCAGATGAAATGGAAGAAGAATTTTCTTCTTTATGTGGAGCTGGAGTGGCTTTTGAATGTATGCGGGCATTAGGAATGGATAATTCATTTCATTTGATGTGTGCTTGTGTTGCCAGTATTGGAGATATGATGCCAGTTATCAAGGAAACGAGATGGATCATACAACAAGGAATTCGAGCTTTAAATCAAAGTCATGAACATCATTTTTTTTCTTTAACAAAAGACGAAACATTAAATGAAAATAACATTGCGTTTCAAATTGTTCCGAAATTAAATGCCATGGGTCGTTTATCTGATATGGCGAATGTGAACAATGCGGTTCGATATTTTTTAAGTGAACAACAAAATTTAAGTTTTGTATCTCAAATCGAAGCACTTAACAACAAACGAAAAGAAATGAGTCAGCAAATGACCTTGGATGCTCTTCATCGATGTGATTTAAAAGATGATATTTTATTTATTTATAATGAAAATTATCACGAAGGCATTGTAGGTTTAGTAAGTGGACAAATGAATGCCCAGTACGAAAAACCTGTTATTGTTTCTACTTCTTCAAATGGATTGACTCGATGTTCTATGCGAGCACCAGCTGGATTTGATTGTGTCGAGTTTTTGAAGGATTTTGATGGATTTGAGACTATGGGTGGTCATAAACAAGCCGCTGGTTTTTCTTTTTTGAATCAGAATTTACATTCTTTTCAAATTTATATTGAAGAAAAAATAAAGTCTTATGTCTGGAAAAAAGAAGAAAAGAATTCTATTGAAGTACAAGTCAATGAATTAAGTGTATCAGAAGTAAAAAGTTTAGATGTTCTTCGTCCTTTTGGACCTGGATTTGAATTACCGGTATTCAAAATCAACAATCCAGTCATTAAAACGATTTTTGATTTTCAAAATGGAAAACATCGAAAATATGTTTTAGATCAAGGTTTACAATGTATGGATTTTAACCAGACAAAAGAACATTTCATCAATCGAAATAAGCCAATACAAAGTTTAAGTGGCAGTATTTCTATTAATCGTTTTCGTCAAAAAGATACGGTGAATTTAACAATTGATTCCATAAAATATAAAGAGATGTGATATTATATAAACACAAAAAGTGAGGATAAAGACATGAATATTAAAGATTGTATAAAAAGTATACCTGGTTTTCCAAAAGAAGGTATTATTTTTAGAGATGTAACACCGATTTTAGAAAATCCAGAAGTATTTGAAGAAGTGACAAATCAATTAGCTGAATTTGCGAAAAGTGTGAATGCTAATGTGATTGTGGGGCCCGAAGCCAGAGGATTTTTCTTTGGAATTCCTGTTGCCAATGCATTAAAGCTTCCTTTTGTTCCAGTTCGTAAACCTGGTAAATTGCCTCGAAAAACAATTAATGAATCGTATGAATTGGAATATGGAACGGATACGCTTTGTATGCATGCCGATTCATTAAAAGAAAACGATCGTGTTTTAATTATTGATGATTTGCTGGCAACAGGTGGAACGGTAGAAGCCATTGTAAAGTTAATTCAAAAACAAAATGCAACTGTAGCGGGAATTGGTTTTGTGATTGAATTGGATGATTTGAAAGGAATTCAAAAATTTGAAGGCATTCCTGTGTGTTCTTTAACGCATTTCGAGGGTGAATAATAATAGAAAGGGTGGTTAATATGAGTCATCGTTCAATAACGTATCAAGAATGTATGGGCAATGTGAATGCTTATATTAAGCGCCCAGAAAACTTGGAAATGATTGAAAAGGCCTATGAATTTGCCAAAAAATGTCATGAAGGTCAATTTCGAAAAAGTGGAGAACCATATGTTGTACATGTTATTGAAGTAGCCAATACATTGGCTTTGCTTCATTGTTCACCAAAAACTATAGCGGCTGGTTTTCTACATGATACAGTTGAAGACTGTGATGGTGTGACCAATGAAACAATTGAAGAAATGTTTGGAGAAGAAATTCGTTTAATTGTGGATGCGGTCACAAAAATTGGTAATATTAAATTCCAGGATGAAAGAGAATACCAGGCAAGTAATCATCGTAAATTATTTATTGCGATGGCTAAAGATATTCGAGTGATTTTAGTGAAATTAGCGGATCGTCTTCATAATATGCGTACTTTGGAATTTATGAAGCCAGAGAAACAAAAGAAAATTGCGAATGAAACGTTATCGGTTTATGCACCGATTGCGCATCGACTAGGTATTAGTGAAATTAAAAATGAATTAGAGGATCTTTCATTTAAGTATTTATATAATGAGAAATACAATGAAATTAAGTTATTGGTGGCCCAACGTGAAAGTGAAAGAAATCAACAAGTAGAAATGATGATTACGGATATCAAAGTGATTTTGGATACTTATCATATTCCGTATCGTATTTTTGGTCGTTCGAAACATTTTTATTCGATTTATAAAAAAATGGTCACAAAGAATAAACGATTTGAAGAAATCCTGGATTTACTGGCGATTCGTATTATTACGGATTCAGAAACGCGGTGTTATGAAATTTTGGGCTATATTCATGCCACATATCGACCAATTCCAGGTCGTTTTAAAGATTATATTGCGATGCCAAAGGCCAATATGTATCAGTCATTGCATACAACAGTGGTAGAACCACAACATGGAAATATTTTTGAAATTCAGATTCGAACGGAACAAATGGATGCGGTAGCTGAGCGAGGTGTTGCGGCGCATTGGCTTTATAAAGAACATCCAAATTTTTCTCATGCACAAGAACAAAAACAAATTGAAGATAAATTATCGTGGTTCCGTGATTTTTCCATGATGACCGATGAAGACAGTGAAGATCCATTGGAATATATGAATGTTCTTCAAAAAGATATTTTTGAAGCCAATGTATATTGTTTATCTCCAAGAGGGAAAGTTATTGCTCTTCCTCAAGGTTCGTGTCCCATTGATTTTGCGTATCGAATTCATACGGAAGTGGGTCATAAAACAGTGGGAGCTAAGGTTAATGGGGCGATTGTTCCTTTAAATACGATTTTAAAAACAGGAGATGTTGTGGATATTTTAACAAATAAAAATTCCAAGGGTCCTTCAGAGGATTGGATTAAAATCGTTAAAAGTGGACATGCTCGAAATAAAATTCGTTCGTTTTTATTAAAACAAGAAGAAGCCAATCGAAAAGACACAATCAAAAAAGGGCAGCAAATGCTGGGAGATGAATTCCGTAGACAGAATTTGGATGTTTCTTTAATTACGGAAAAGAAATTAGAAGGTATATTAAATAGTTTATCCTTTAAAAATGTAGATGATTTATTTGTTGGCATTGCCAATAAGCGTGTTTCTTTAGAATCAATTGTGAATCGATTGGTGAAAAATCGTCAGGTAGTTTTAAATGATGAAGATATAATTCGTCATGTGAACAAAGAAAATCAGAAGTTCAAAAGAATTTCTGGATGTGGTGTCATTGTTCCGGGTATTGATACCATTTCGGTTTCGTTAGCCAATTGTTGTTCACCTATACCGGGTGATGATATTTTAGGCTATATTTCCAAAGGACAAGGCGTAAAAGTGCATAGAAGTGATTGCCCGAATATTGTTCATGAAAAGAAGCGATTGATTCCAGTGGAATGGGAAGAAGATATCCAGGAAAAACAATATGAAGTTCAGATTTTGATTTTGTCATCGGATCGTAGTTATTTATTAAGCGATATTATGACCACACTTCAACAATGCAATGCATATTTACGACATGTGGATAGCTTTATTAATGATGATAATTTAACGGTGACAACGAAATTGTTGTTGTCAGTTAAAGATGCTGTGCATCTAAAAACCATAATGGCAAATTTAAAGAAAGTGCGTAGCGTCAATGAAGTAATTCGAACAATTCAGTGAGACAATGATTCATTGTCTCTTTTTTTTATGAAACAAAATGATTGTATGGAGAATAGTGAACAAAATAATGAAAAAATTTTCATATTGTGTATGAAATATGATATAATCTCTGCATATTAGTTGAAGGGAAAAGAGTAATATGGAGAAAAAAAGATCGGTGTGGGCCTCGCGCACCACGTTTATTCTGGCGGCCGTTGGATCGGCTGTTGGATTAGGAAATGCCTGGCGTTTCCCGGGGTTGGTTGCTAAACACGGAGGAGGATCTTTCCTTTTAGTGTACTTAGTGGCTTTATTTGCGATTGGAATTCCTTTATTGATGATGGAGTTAGCAGTTGCTCGAAAATTCCACAAAGGAGCAGGTGAATCGCTTCGTGGAATCAACAAAAAATGTGAATTTGTTGGATGGGCTGCTACAGCAAATGCGTTTGTTATTGTAACATATTATGCCATTGTATTTGCCTGGGTATTGATGATGTTTTTCTTTTCATATCGTTTTATCAATATGACAGGAGATGCACTAGCGGCTAGTAACTTATTTGCAGATATTACACAAACGACTTGGGATGTCACGGGATATACGATTCCAATTCCGGTTTTGATTTGTGGTGTTATTGCCTGGTTATTGATTTATTATTGCATTCGTAATGGAGCAAACAGTGTTGGAAAAGTTGTAAAATATACAGTTATGTTGCCTGTTATTTTATTATTGATCATGGCTGTTAAAGGATGCATGATGTCAGGTGCTATGGAAGGGTTACAGCGTTTATTCATTCCAAATTTACAAGCTTTTCAAGATCCTTCTTTATGGGTGGATGCGATTGGACAAGTATTCTATAGTTTATCAATTATGATGTCCATTATGTTTGCCTATGGATCGTATTTAAGTGAAGAAGCTAATATTGCTACCGATGCAATTTTAATTGCTTTATGTGATGCAGCTGTCAGTATTTTATCGGGTATTGTTATGTTTTCTACAATGGGTGGTGTTGGCATGCTGGATTCCATTTCGGCTTCCGGTGTTGCTACGGCTTTCATCATTTATCCACAAGCTATTGTTAATTTAACAAATAATGGAATTGTTAATGCGATTTTTGGAGCTATTTTCTATTTGATGTTAGTAACATTAGCTATTGATTCGGCTTTCTCTATTGTTGAAGGGGTATCGGCTTCGATTTCAGATAAATTCAAATTGAATCCTAAAAAAACAACACAACGTATTTGTATGATAGCAGCTGTTATTTCTATTTTGTATATGACAAGAGCTGGTCTTGCCTGGCTGGATATTGTGGATGCCTGGACAAATCAAATTAACTTGATTGTGATTGGGGTCATGGAATGTATCGCCATTGGCTGGTGTTTTGATATCAAAAAGGTATTGAAACAAGTGAATCGGAATACAACGAATTTTAAAGTGCCTTACTGGTGGTTTGGAAATGCGGTTAAGTTTATAGCTCCAATTTCATTGTCTTTATTATTTGTATGGAATATTTATGATTTATTCTTTATCAAAGGTGGACATTATGGATATGCACTATGGGCTGAAGTTGCTGCTGGATGGATTGTATCGGCTTTGGTTTTTGTCAGTGGTATCTTTATTAAAATGGCAGTCAATGCCAGAAAGAAAAAAGGTTTTGTGGAAAACGAAATTGTATGGATTGAAGATAAAGACTAACGGGACATCGTAAGATGTCTCTTTTATTTGATTAATAATGAATAAAAAAGAACAAAAATGATGAATTATAATCTTGACATATGAACAATAATGAATTATTATAATCGTGCAAGGAGGCACATTATGGCAAAAATTAATATAGATGGTGTACAAAATGCTGAGGTATCTAAAAAAATTCCATGTGAAAAACCTTTATTAGAACAATTAGAAATTATGGAAGAATATACTCGTGTTCATAAAGAGTGTTCCACATTAAATAAAGCATTTCGTGAAGTAAATTGTTTGAAAGTTTTGTTCCCCACTTTATTCCGTACAATTGAAGATGGCGACTTAATTGCAGGTCGTTTGGATTTTCTTCCAATTGGATTTGGTTCAGTTACTAGTATTGGTGGAGTTGGACATTATTGTGTGTTTCATAAATTACGTGCATTTAAAGATCAGTTGGACAATGAAGAAGATAAAAAACGCGTCGATGTTCTTTATGATTATTGGCAAGACAATGATGTTAAAGCCATTTATTGTCAAGATGTGTTAAATGAAACAACGACAGGTCGTTTTATTGATTGTAAATATCCATATATGGCAACGGCTCGTTTATCGGGTATGATGTTAGACTACAATAAATTAATGAAATATGGAGTTAATGGTTTGATTGATTTATTAAATCAGCAAAATAAAAATGATTTTATTTTGGCTTCCATTGAAACATTGGAATTATTTAAAACAGTTATTGATCGTCAAGTGGAATTGATTGATGTTCAATTGAATAAAGAAATTAGTGAACAAAGAAGAAAAGACTTAGAGTTGATGAAAGCGGATTGTCAATTCATTCGTGAACACAAACCCGAAACTTTCCATCAGGCTTTACAATTGTTCTGGTTATATGCCCTTTGTGCGGGTTGCATCAACTATGGTCGCATGGACATTGTGTTAGGGCCTTTCTTAAAGAATGATATTGATGCAGGTCTGATTGATGAAGATGAAGCCTATCGTTATTTGAAATCTTTGTGGTGGATGATTGAAAATCGTCGTACAACGGTAAATGGACGCATCATTGTTGGTGGACAAGGAAGAGAAAATGTAGAAGCTTGTGACTTATTTGCGAAAATTTGTTTACGTGTTTGTAAAGATACACGCTATGTAGAACCTCAATTTACACTTCGCTTTGACTCCACAACAGATCCTGAAATTATGGACATGGCTTATGAATGCATCGCATCAGGAGCAACATATCCAACTTTATATAACGATGATGTCAATGTACCAGCCACTATGTATTCGATGAATGTAGATCGTAAAATCGCTGAGCAATATCTTCCATTTGGTTGTGGAGAATTCGTTATTCAGGGAAAGAGTGTAGGTACACCGAATACGTTATTGAATTTATTAAAAATTCAGCAATTGGCTTTGAATAAAGGAATTGATCCAATGGATGGTATTTATAAAGCAGGTCCAGTAAAAGTGAAAGACATTGATGAATTTGATACATTTGAATCTTTCTATGATCAATATAAAGAATTATTAGACTATTACATGGATTTAAGTGTACATGATCAAGCTTATAGTTATACAGTCATGAATCAGGAAGTTTCTTTCTTATTTTGTTCAATATTAATGGATGATTGTATTTCTCGTGGAAAAGCTTTATTAGATGGTGGTGTACAAATTTTAGGTGGTACCAATGAAACATATGGAAACATCAATTCCAGTGATGCGTTATATGCCATTAAAACATTGGTATATGATCAAAAAAAATATACACTGAAACAATTAAATGAGGCTTGTTTACATGACTATAAAGGATTTGAAAAAATTCAAAAAGATATTTTAAATGTTCCTAAATATGGAAATGATCACAAAGAATGTGATGAATTAGCCAATGATTTATATGAATATGTCGCAAAAGGAATTCGTGATCGTGGTATCAAAGAAGGAATGGGGTATTACTTGATAGTAATTTCCAATAATCAGACAAATACAGACTGGGGAAAACAAACGGATGCGTCTTTAGATGGAAGAAATCGTGCGGTTTATATGAATCCGGCTAACAATCCACAAGGTGGACAAGCCAAGAGTGGACCAACGGCGGTATTAAATTCTCTGGCTAAATTTGATGCGAAATATCATGGTGGAAGTGTACAAAATATTAAGTTTACACCTCGAATGATGCATGAAGACAAAGAAAAAGTGAAGGCATTGTTCCAGACATATTTTGATAATGGTGGATGTCAATTGATGGTTACAGTCGTGGATCATGGTGTCTTAGAAGATGCACAGATTCATCCAGAAAAATATCCAGATTTAATTGTTCGAGTAGCTGGATATAGTGCTGTTTTCGTCAATTTAACACCTGATATTCAGGCAGAATTATTGAGCAGGGTTTTATATGATTAAGGTTTCAAATATTGAACGATTTGCGACCCATGATGGACCTGGAATTCGGACAACCATTTTCTTAAAGGGTTGTCCCTTACATTGTCCGTGGTGTGCCAATCCAGAAACTTGGACATTGGATACTGTATTGATGCATGATGAAAAGAAATGTGTTCGTTGTCATTGTTGTCAAAGAGAATGTGAAAAAGGAGCTATTGAATTTGTACCTGCTTTTCAATTGAATCGAAATCTATGTGATGGGTGTCAAAAATGCATGGATGTTTGTATTCCATCGGCGATTCGCTTTTCTGGAATGGAAATGACAATGGATGATATTTTAGAAGAAGTATCAAAAGACGATGCGTATTATCAAAAATCCAATGGAGGCATTACTTTATCAGGAGGCGAACCTTTGTTTCAGTTTCCCCAAACATTTGAACTTATTTCAGAATTAAAGAAAAGAAACTATCATGTGGCTATTGAAACAACGGGAATGGTTTCTTTGGAGAATTTAAAAAAAATTGAGCCATATATTGATTTGTTTTTACATGATATTAAGCACTTAGATTCAATTAAATTAGAATCTATAACAGGTGCTAAAAAAGAAATTATTTTTCAAAATTTAGATTATTTATCAAAAATATGTCCAGAAAAAGTCATTGTGCGTGTACCAGTAATTCCTGGTTTTAATGATGATATTTTGGAAGAAATTATTTTATTTGCCAAGGAAAAAGGATTTAAAGAAGTGAATTTGTTGCCTTATCATTCTTTGGGAAAAAATAAATGGCATGATTTAAAGAAAGATTATGTCTATGAAAATGAAAAAATGATGGATAAGTCGAGCTTGTCTTCGTATACTATATTTGGAAAAGAAAACAATATAGTAGTGAAGATAGGTGGTTAAATTGTTAACAAAAGAAAGAAAATTATACATCATGGAATTGTTGAATCGAGATCATTTTGTTTCGATTAAACAATTAATGAGTTTATTAGATGTGTCTCGTTCATCGGTAATGCGTGATTTAGATGAATTAGAACAAGAAGGATTGATTGTACGAGAAAGAGGAGGTGCCTCTTTACTTGTATCCGATGCCAAACACAATGAACCAGCGGTTCGTGAAAAAGAACATACAAACGAAATTCAAAAGCGCAAGATTTGTCAAATGGCAGCCATGTCTATAAAAGACGGGGATTGTATTTTTATTGATTCAGGGACAACAGCCATATATATTGTGGATTATATTTTGGATAAAAACATAGATATTGTTACACCTAATACATATATATTATCAAGGATTCCAGATGATTTTAGAGGAAATATATATGTTTTGGGTGGTGAATTCAGAAAGAAATCAGAGATTTGTTGTGGTCCATTGACATTAGAATTTATGAATCATTTTCATTTTGATTATGCGTTTTTAACAGCCATTGGCATTCATTTTACAAAAAATGAAGTGTATTCTTTTGATTTTGATTTTGCGGCAATAAAAAAAGAAGCACTAAAACGAGCAAAGTACAAAATTTTATTGGTGGATCGTTCAAAATTCAATAATCAGGGTTTATGTGTATGGGCTGATACTGAGCAATTCCAATCGATTATTGTGGATCGATTTGAATTAGATATAAAGAAACCAAAAAATGTAGTGATTTGTGGATAGGAGGAAAATATGAAATTAACAGATCCAAGAAAACAAGCAATTTTAGATCAATTAAAAGGAGGATTGATTGTTTCGTGTCAAACACAAAAAGATGAACCAATTTATACTCCAGATATGACAGTAAAAATGGCAGAATGTGCAAAATGGGCGGGTGCCGTTGGTTTACGAATTAATTCACCAGAACAAATTCGTCAAGTCAAAGAAGCGAATTTGGGTCTTCCAATTATTGGTTTATATAAAGTATGGCACGATGATACATATGTATTCATTACACCAACTATGAAAGAAGTCGATGCCATTGTTGAAGCTGGAGCTGACATCATTGCGATTGATTGTACAAGTGAAGTGACACATGAAGGAACACAGGCTTGGGATCTGATTAAAGAAGTTCGTAAAAAATATCCGAATCACTTGATTTTTGCGGATTGTTCAACTATTGAAGAAGCACTTCGTGCCATTGAAAATGGAACTGAAATTGTAGCACCGACATTATATGGATATACACAAGCTACACAGCACATTGAAGGAGCCGACTATCGTATGATTGGAAAACTGTGTCGAGAAGTTGGTGATCGTGCAGCCGTTATTATGGAAGGACATTTATATACACCAGAAGATGCCATTAAATGTATGTTCTTAGGATGTCATAGTGTTGTTGTAGGAAGTGCTATTACGCGTCCTCACTATGTTGCGAAACGTTTCGTAGATGCTTTAAGTGGATATCAAGATGATTGGCGTAAAGTTGAAAAAGCGCATCATACAAATGAATTGAAATAACGAGAGGAAACTTCCTCTCGTTTTTGTTATACTTGATATGGTGGTGATAAAATGAAGAGAATTTTATTATTAGGGGCAACAGGTTCCATTGGACTTCAAACCATTGATGTGATTGAACAACATCCGGATTTATTTGAATTAGTGGGCGTTGTTGCTGGAAATAAAGTACAACAATTAAATGAAATCATAGAAAAGCATCCTTCTATTCAAGTAGTTGGAATCGGAAATGAACAATTTAAAGATCAGATTCATCATAAAAAAGTATATAGTGGAAATCATGCCATGGTCGATTGTATTGAAAACTGCGACTATGATTTATTAGTGAATGCTGTTGTAGGGTTTCGTGGATTAAAACCAACATTGGTTTCCTTAAAAAAAGGAAAAGACGTGGCCTTAGCCAACAAAGAAAGTTTAGTGGCTGGAGGAATGTTGGTTCGACAAACTTTAAAAGAAACAAATACAAAATTGTATCCCATTGATTCAGAGCATTCCGCTATTTTTCAGTGTCTGCAAGGAAATGATATTTCTCAAGTTAAGCGTTTAATTATTACAGCATCTGGTGGTTCTTTTCGAGATAAAACAAGAGAAGAATTAAAAGAAGTTACTGTGGAACAAACTTTAAAACATCCGAACTGGTCCATGGGAAAAAGAATAACAGTGGATAGTGCAACGATGGTAAATAAAGGTTTTGAAGTTATTGAAGCGCATTTCTTATTTGGTTTGGATTATGATCAAATTGATACGGTTTTACATCAGGAAAGTATTGTACATTCTATGGTGGAATACATAGATCATGCCATTATGGCGCAAATGGGATCCGCTGATATGCGTCTACCCATTCAATATGCGATTCAATATCCGGATCGTTTATCCTTAAAGGAAGAACATCCATTTGATGCGACAAAAACAATTAATCTTCATTTTAAAGAAATGGATTTTGAAAGATATCCGATGTTAAGACTGGCCTATGAAGTCGGAAGAAAAGAAGGAAATTTGGGAGCCGTATTTAATGGAGCCGATGAACAAGCTGTGGAATTATTTTTAGAAGAAAAAATTTCGTTTCTTCAAATTGAAGAAAGTATTGAAAAAGCTATTCAACAAGCTCAATATATTGAATATCCAAGTTATCAACAATTAGAAGAAAGTGATCTTTGGGCTCGTGAATTTGTCAAATCTTTATGGGACTAGAATAATTTCTATTTTTATAGTATGATAGAAAAGTAATCTTTTGAATTGAGGTGATAACATGAAAAATAAATTGGGATTTGCTCTTTCAGCTGCTTTGGCTTTTTCTATGCCATTGAATATGACTGTTTTAGCTGAAGAAGTGGAACAAGAAACAATTGAAATTAAAAACGCAAATGATTTTAAAGAACAGTTTTTATGTTATAAAGTCATTGAAATAAAAAATAATAAAGAAGAAACATCTTATATATTATTTGAAAACATAGATGAATCAAATTATGAAGTAATTTTAGCTGGAAAACGTTTCTTAGAAACATTGAATCCACAAATTGAAGAACAAAAAATATTAAAAGAAAACATTGAAAAAATGCTGGTTTCTTTAAAAGAAGATGAAGAAAATTCATTTGATTTTAATGAAAAAATCAAAGATGCTTTAGAAGTTCAAGCAAAAATTGAAGAACAAAAGAAACTAGAAGAACAACAAAAAGAAGATTCTTCACAAGAAGATGAAGTAGATGAAGAAAAATCTGAAGAAAAAGAGGAATCCAAAGAAGAAGATTCAAAAGAAAAAGAGGAAGACTCAGAAGAAAAAGAGAAAGACTCAAAAGAAGATGAGGAATCCGAAGAAAAAGAAGAGTCTAAAGAAGAAAAAATAGAAGAAGATAAAAAAGAAGAAGTTGGAAAGAAAACAAAAGACATTCAACAAGAACAAGACATAATGCCACTAGTTGCCTATGATTTAGGACCAGTGAATTTAAGTCCAAGTGCTGAATTACCTGTAGAAGAAGAAATTCAGCCACAAACTTTATTAACGTATTCGGTTCAAACTAAACAAGAAGTACAAGCTTTAACAAGCGTGAGTTCAACGGCTCAATCGTTTGTAGATACTTATCTAACAAGTTCAATGGGAGCTATCTATACAAAAGCTAACTCAACAAATTATACCAATATCTTAAGTGGATTATCTTCATGGAATAAGTTAACAGCCAGTGATCGAAATCAAGTGAATTCGATTTTAAAAAGTGCAGTTGGTAAAACATATCAGAATTTGTTGCAGGAAGCACAAGCAATTAAAGCTGGTTATGTAGATTATTCAACAATTTCTGTTAATACAGCCACTAAAAACAATGCTAATTTATGGACACTGTTAATGGGATTATCTGCTTCCTCAATGGCTTTATTATCAAAGAAAAGAAAAAAGACGAACATCGAGTAACATCGATGTTTTTTGGACCTCTAAAATTAGATGAGGTTTAGAAAAAAGCCAATTTAAAACCTT
>NZ_JBJEEY010000082.1:0-2139 GCF_051873555.1 Floccifex sp.
TATTCATCGCAAAACAAGACAATTTTGCGTTTTTATTTTTTTCCAGATTCTTACTCGAAGCTTCTTTTAAAACATGGGCATCTTCCATAGAAACAAAACACTTATATTTTTTTAAAATCATTTGAACAATTTGTTCATCGATTTGTTTGCCCGCAAAAGAAATCATTTTCTGAAATATATTTTTTCCATTGATATTTAGTCCAATTAATGTATACGAATGCCCAGAATGAATATAAAAATGAATTCTTTCATTCATCAATTCAAAAATCGAAACAAATTCAAATTTTCGAATACCTGTTTGCGATAACATATGCATCCATTTCTGTTCTTCTTGTTCATTTCTTTGTACAAGACAAATCAAAAGACAAGGCTTTTTTAAGAAATGATTCCCTTTTATTTTTGAAAACCCGTATTCAACTAATGGCAACACATCTCCTGTTAGTTTTCCTTCTGATAAAGGACACTTTACTTTAATAGATGCATTTCGATGATATACATATTCAATGGCATCATTGGATACAGCTGCAACTTCATTATTTTTATATGCAATTAAGCTATGAACTTCTACAAAATTTTCTGTATCACT
Source organism: Floccifex sp. (assembly GCF_051873555.1). Lineage (GTDB taxonomy): Bacteria > Bacillota_I > Bacilli_A > Erysipelotrichales > Erysipelotrichaceae > Floccifex. Next base: position 587 of record NZ_JBJEEY010000082.1, read on the forward strand.
TAATAAGAGCTGATCACTTCCTGGATCCAATATATACCATTTTTCAAACATCTTAACCCCCAAATCCATTATAAATTGTTAATTCAAAAATTGCTTGTGTCATTAAATAAGCTAATACAAAAGATAAAATAAACATCAATGTTATGACTTTTCCATGAAATTGCACTTTACAAAATTTTTCAAATTCAAGACAGGAACAAGCATAGATACTTAACATAAAACAAATCACAAATGTTATAAATTTAAGAATCGAATAAATCATTGTTTCCTCCAATCATCACCAAATTCACAAATTCATATTTTTTTTTCAGTTTCTTTTTTGTTTCTTGAAGAATTTGTATATTTTGACTAAATCCCATCATAGAAGAACCCGATCCAGACATCATAACACGTGAAATACCGCATTCTTCCATATCTTTTTGAATAGAACATAAAACAGGTTCCATTTCTTTGGCTACGGGTTCCAATGTATTATTCATGAGCGATATCAATAAATCAAAATCTTTTTGAATAATTGCTTGTTCAATAGAATCAACATCCACATGAATTGGCTTTCTTTCATGCCATTTTTTAAATGCCACTGGTGTTGAAATTCCTTGTTTTGGTTTAACAATCAAACAAGGAATTTCCCAGTTTGTATCTAAGCAACGAATTTTTTCACCAATGCCTTGTACACGTGCCCATTGTCCCACTACACAAAACGGAACATCGGCTCCGACTTTTTTCGACAACTGTATTTGTTCTTCTATTGATAAAGACAAATTTTTCATTTTCATAATGGCTTTTAGTACAGCTGCCGCATCGGCACTGCCTCCTGCCATTCCAGACATCATAGGAATGTGTTTGAGGACATTTACATAAAAACAATCCGATATATTTGTATATTCTTTGATTGCCTGAATCATACGAATAATGGTATTGTTTTGTCCTATGTCCATGCCATCACAAAAAACTTCGTCTATTTGACTTTCTTGTATATTGATTTCATCATACAAAGAAACAGGAGCCATAATCATATCTAAATCATGATATCCATTGTCTAAAACACCGACAATGTCCAATGCCAAGTTGACCTTTGCGTAGGCTTTAATTTTCATAATATTCCTTTCCTGTTTCATATAAACAAATAAAATCTTCTAAAGTGCATTGCTGCGCACGAATACTTGGATTGATATTGGCTTTTTCCAATATCTTTTTTGCGAATTCTTTATCGGAAACCATCAATTGAAAATTATTATAAATTGTTTTTCTTCTTTGCGTAAAACATGTTTTCACTAATTTAAAAAATAAATCTTCATTATCGACTTGATAACGATGATGAAATGTAAATTGAACCACGACTGAATCTACATTGGGCTTAGGCCAGAAAACATGGCGTGATACATCCATTACTTTTTTTACATCACATCGATATTGTGTAATCACACTCAATGCATTATATTCTTTATCATTTTCTTTCGCCAGAAAGCGAGCACCTACTTCTTTTTGCATCATAACCGTAATGCGTTCTATTTTTTCTTTGGCTTCAAATAATTTAAATAAAATAGGTGTTG
>NZ_JBJEEY010000083.1:0-10507 GCF_051873555.1 Floccifex sp.
CTGAAATTGACATTATTGACGTACAATTATCAACTTTTTAGTTGAACTTAGCGATTAAATAGAGGTGATGCAAATTGATGAAAAGGAAATATTGAAACTTTCACCCGGTGAGCTGGTGAACTTGGGAATAAGTCCTACCTGTTTTAACAGGAAACACAATGGTATCCTCTATGGCAACAACAATGACAAGATGCTATATGAAGATGAAGATATCGAATGCTTCTTTATTGGTAATCCTCTAGGGCAAATAGACATATGTGTATTTCGTCAATCGTTCATTATCACAACATGAGTGAAGCTCCGGACTATTTAAATGAAAAGATAATCCGGTTTACAAAACAATTCATGATCATCATCAAGGATGTTTTTCAATGTGAAAGAGTCTATATGTGCACAATGTGTAATGGGCCTAACAATCACTATCACATCCAACAGATTCCGCGTTATAGTTATGAAAAATGTGGTAGCATAAACTTTGTAAAAGAAAGACATTCTTATATCTATGATAAAGAAAAGGTCAACACAATCAAGCAGATGATAAGCAAATATGCAATAAGCAATATACAAAGAACAACATCTAGTCAAGCAGATTCAATTAAATCTGCTTTTCTAATGCAAACGCTTATTGAACACTTGCAATTGACAAGGCCAAAAAACATAGTTGATAACTAAATAAATGTACGATATTTTTGTTAAATCAAAAGAAAAAGACCACCCAAATAAATGAGTGATCTTGGTTTCTCTTGACGATAAATTTGATTAACGTTTTGAGAATTCCGTGAGAATTTCCACAGCCAAAATATCCTTTAAAATAAGGATCTTATTTTGGTTTGCTACTTTATTGCTACTTAGCTGCTACTTTATTTAACCTACAATACTACAGTTTTTCAATTTTTTGAGAAGAAGCTCTTAACACACGTTGATATACAATACTATACAGTCGGCTATATTCCAACCGTATTTTGTTTTAGTTGCTAAGGAATTGAAAATGCAGAAGATGTTCGTATTGATATTGAAAACAGAATTAACGATAGTATTATTCCTCAACCAAAATATTCTATTACAGTTAACAAAAATAAAACAATTACATTGCAGTTTGTCTAATAAAATGAACATTCAACTCCTTTACATATCCACTACTAACTAATGGCTTTTGAATGAATTTATTTATAGTTAATTTTTCATAAAATATAATGGCAGATTTAGATATTTTCCTTAATACGACGCATTTAGGAATTGACTATTTGTTAACTTAAGAGTATACTACTTATGAGTTAACTAAATTGAGGTGATGCCATGATAGGAAGAGAAAAAGAATTACAACACCTAGATTCTCTTTATGAAAGTGATCGTTTTGAATACTTAGTCATGTATGGACGAAGGAGAGTTGGAAAAACAACGTTGCTGCAGGAATTCAGCAAACATACCAATTCAATCTTCTATCCTGCCAGAGAAAAAAATGATACACTTAATCTCGAAGATTTTTCAAAAACTGTACAGCTTCATTTTGATCATACATATATTGCTTCTTTTCAAAGCTGGACAGCTGCCTTTGACTATATTTCAAAAAAGGTAACAGATAGGACTGCAATTATTATTGATGAGTTTCCATATATTGTTCAAGAGAATCCAACTATCAAATCAATTTTACAACATACCATTGATCACGATTGGAAAAATAAGAATATCTTTTTAATTCTGTGTGGTTCTTCTGTAAGTATCATGGAAAATGAAATTATGGGAAACAAATCACCTTTGCATGATCGACAAACTTCTACGCTTGAAATCAAACCATTTGATTATTATGAAAGTGCTGCATTCTTTCCAGATTATTCAAATGAACAAAAACTAATCAGTTATTGTATTCTTGGCGGCATTCCGCGATATCTTGAAGCTTTCAATCCAAAAATAGACATTCAAACTAATATTGCATTCAATATTATTAAAGAAGGATCTTATTTGTATGAAGAACCTGACAATCTTTTAAAAGCAGAATTGAGAGAGACAAATATCTATAACTCTATTCTTTCAGCTATTGCTTCTGGAAGAAACAAAATCATAGAAATCGCCAATTACATTCATGAAGACAAGGCAAAAGTAGCAAAATATTTATTGACATTACAGACATTAAGATTAGTAGAAAAAGCTGTACCTTGTGGTGAAAACAATAATTCACGTAAATCAATCTATGTAATTAAAGACAATTTCTTTAGATTCTATTTCAGGTATCAATTTACCAATAACACATATTATGCAATGTTAGGTGAAGATGAAGCGTCTAAAGAAATTATCAACGATATTTCCAACCTAATGGGCAATGCATTTGAGCAGATTGCAAAAGAATATTTGATTCGTAAAGCTAAAGAAAGAAAATTACCTTTCATTCCATTTACTATTGGAAAATGGTGGGGTAATAACCCAGTAATAAAAGCACAAGACGATGTGGATGTCATGGCAATCGACAGAAGTGGAAATAAGGCAATATTTATGGAATGCAAGTTCATGTCTTCTCCTATGCCATATGGTGAATATGAAGATCTTGTAACAGTCACAAAGGCATTCCCGGATATCAAAGAAAAATATCTGTATTTTATTAGTCGCTCAGGATATACAGAACCTGTAAAAAGGCAGGCTGCCATTGATGGTGCAGTGCTACTTGAAATTGATGATTTATTTATTTAAATTTAATCTTTTTTGCATCAGTAAATTTGCTGATGCTTTTTACATATAAAAGAAAAAGACCACTCAAATGAGTGATCTTGATTGTCTCTTGACGATAAAATTGATTAACGTTTCGAGAATTCCGTGAGAATTTCCACAGCCAAAATATCCCTTAAAATAAGGTTTTTATTTTGGTTTGCTGCTTTATTGCTACTTAGTTGCTACTTTATCAGGCCTACTATACTACATTTTTTCCAGTTTTTGAGAAGAAGTTCTTAACACATGTTGATATACAACACTATACAGCCGGCTATATTTCGGCCGTATTTTGTTTTGGTTGATTTTGCGGCCGTTTTCGTGTATAATTTAATTGCAATCCAGAATACTATGAAGGGAGAAAAGCATCTATGAACGAAACCGCAACATTGGAGTTCAAAGAATCAATAACCAAAACATTTTTAAAGACAGTAAGTGCATTTTCCAATTATGGAGATGGACAAATCATTTTTGGAATTGATGATGATGGCAACATAAAAGGAATTGAAAATCCAGAAGATGTTCGCATTGATATTGAAAACAGAATTAACGATAGTATTACTCCTCAACCAAAATACTCTATTACAGTTAACAAAAATACAACAATTACATTGACAGTTTTTGAAGGGAATAATAAACCTTATTTTTATAATTCAAAAGCATATAAGAGAAACGATACTGCTACCATAGAAGTTGATACATTCGAGCTAACAAGATTAATACTTGAAAGCAAAAAAATGAATTACGAAGAACTAAGTTCAGAATCACAAGGATTGGAGTTTAACTATCTAGCAGAAAAATTAATACAACATATTCAAATCGAATCATTCAATAATGACACATTAAAAACATTAAACCTTTTTAATGAAAAAAACGGGTATAATAATGCAGCCAATATTTTATCTGACAATAATACTTTCCCTGGTATCGATATTGCAATATTTGGGGATACTATTAATATAATTAAAAAAAGAATCATTCTCGAAAACATATCTATCTTAAAAATGTATGAAAAGGCTATTGAAACTTATAAAGATTACTATCAATATGAAGAAATTAATGGAAGTTACCGTAATAAAGTCGAATTAATCCCTGAAGAAGCCTTCCGTGAAGCATTGGCAAATGCTTTAATTCACAGATCATGGGATTTAAATGCTAGAATAAGAATCTCTATGTTTAATGATAAAATCGAAATTTCATCACCTGGTGGATTACCAAACGGAATAACCAAAGATGAATATTTAAAAGGAATGATATCATTGAGGCGCAACCCAATTATTAGTAATGTATTTTATCGTTTAGGAATTGTCGAAATATTTGGCACTGGTATATTAAGGATAAACCAAACCTATGAAAATAGTATAAAGAAACCTATTTTTAATGTCAGTACAAATACAATTCAGATTATACTGCCGATCCATGATAAGAATTATGACATGGAACAAGATCAAGCGATTTTATATGAAATATTGAGTAAAACTCAAAATATGTCTATCAGTGAAATAATGCCTTATGTTCCATTTGGAAGATCAAAAGTAAAAGAGTTATTAAAGAAAATGGAAAATGAAGGCATAGTCAAAATTGTTGGAAACGGTAAAGCTACAAAATATCATTTATAACTTAAACATAAATCTGATGAGTTAATCATCAGGTTTTCTTTTGCTCAATAGAAAAAGACCACCCAAATAAATGAGTGATCTTGTTGTCTCTTGACGATAAATTTGATTAACGTTTCGAGTATTGAGGTGCACGACGAGCAGCCTTTAAACCGTACTTCTTACGTTCTTTCATACGTGGGTCACGTGTCACAAAACCAGCTGCTTTTAATACTGGACGGTAATCTGCACTTGCTTCCATTAAAGCACGAGTAATACCATGACGCATTGCACCAGCTTGTCCTGTATATCCACCACCATGTACATTAATTAATACATCAAATTGATCCAATGTATTCGTTAATTCTAATGGTGATTTAACAACCATACGTAAAGTTTCCATTGGAAGATACTCATCCAAAGAACGACCGTTAACTACAATGTTCCCAGTTCCTGGTCTCAAGAACACACGAGCAACAGAAGATTTACGGCGTCCTGTTCCTAAATATTGAACTAATTCTTTTTTAGCCATTTTCTATTCCTCCCTATCCTTTCACCTTTAATTCAACTGGTTTTTGAGCAACATGTGGATGTTGATTTCCAGCATAAACAAATACATGTCCACGTTGAACATCCCCTAATTTAGTATGAGGCAACATACCTTTGATTGCTCTTTCTACCCATTCAACAGGATATTTTTCTTTCATAGTTTTCGCACTACGAACTCTTAAACCACCAAAGTATCCTGAGTGATTGTAGTATTTTTCAGTTTCTAATTTGTTTCCAGTCATTTCGACTTTGTCGGCATTAATCACAATTACATAATCACCACAGTCAACATTTGGTGTATATGTAGGTTTGTGTTTACCTCTTAATACATGAGCAGCAGTTGTAGCCAAGCGACCTAAGGTTTGTCCTTCACCATCAATTACATACCATGTACGTACGACTTCGGCAGGTTTTGCCATTGTTGTTTGACGCATTTCTTTTTTCCTCCTTGATTTGAGCGTTACCGGGGCTCAAAAGGCCAGAGTTTAGCCAAGTAATATATTAAGAAAAATACCTTGAAATGTCAATGACAACTCAAGGTTTTTTCATAAAATTTTTCTTTAAATTCTGATAATCGATTTTTGGAATTTCCTGCACAATTTTTACATCAAAACTTGATAACTTATAGAGTGCATAATCATACAAATCCGCATCTAAATCTGAAACCTGATGAGCATCCATTCCAATAATTGCTTTATTATGATAAATGGAAGCAATATCCCAGAACTTCTTATTTGGATACATTTCAAATCCCATTTTCTGATTCATCTGCATTCCCAATACATTATATTCCAAAGGAATATCTAATTCCTTAGCTTTTTGGCACACCCGATGAAACCCCATTTCCATTTCATCACTCCAAGCCTGTCCTCTTAAAATCAACTCTGGATGCGCTAAATACGCATACATTCCTGTTTCCATTCCATGAATGCAATCTTCAAAATAATCCATAATTCGATTTTCTGGACAATGTCCATAGTAGCACCCAAACTCATCGGAACGAAAAAAATGATTTCCTAATATTAAATATTCAATATTTTCTTTCATACAGAAATCAAGCATCCAATCCATGTATTTTGGAAAATACTCTGCTTCCATGCCCAATCGAATATCAATATAATCTTTATATTTTTCTTTTAAATCTAAAACACTGTTTTTATATCCCTTAAAATCTGATAAACTCATACGCATTCGTGATTGATACTTTGTATTATATTTCCAGCAACAATGATCCGAAAAGCCTAAAATGTCATATCGATTTTCAATGGCTTTGACAACAAATTCTTCATCAAAACCAATCGCATGATGGCATCTTTTTGTATGAGTATGAAAATTTATTCTATTCATATTTTACTTCCACTAAATATAACCCATGAGGATGTGCATTATATCGACAGACATCTTTATTCTTTGCCATTAACATCTTGTTCACATCTTCAATTTCAATTTGATGACGTCCCACTGCAATTAATGTGCCCGTCATCATTCGCACTTGATAACGCAAAAAACCGTTTCCTTCAAATACAAAACGAACATTCTGGTCTTCCTCATAAATATCCAATCGAGACACGGTTTTTATTCTAGGCTTACGAGGATCAATTTTACTAGAAGAAAAACTTGTAAAATCGTGTTCACCTATAAAATATTGAGCCGCTTCTTTCATACTTTGCACATCTAGTTTCGTAAATAACTTTTGTGCATATCGATATATAAAAGGATTATCAACGTCATATGTACACAAAAAATCATATCGTTTGGATTTTGCACTAAAACGAGCATGAAAAGAATCATCGACTTCTTCTACTTTTAATACACGAATATCATCAGGCAATAAAGTATTCAATGCATTTTGAACATTCTGACAAGGCATAATAACTTTTGGTTCAAAATGAAAAACTTGCCCTAGTGCATGTACCTTGGCATCGGTTCTTCCACTGGATACAATTTCTATTTTAGTTTTATGTATTTTTGATAAACAATTTTCAATAACTTCCTGAATTCCCAATGCATTTTCTTGACGCTGCCAACCCGCATAATCAAATCCATCATAGCTTACAGTGACTTTTAGAATCATAAAACCACCGCAACGGCAATATTGGCAACAAGAACAAGAATGGCGCCTGTCAATCCAATGTAATCTAAACCAGTCATTTTCAAGACTTTATAACGCGTTCTTTTTGCATTTGGATTGTATCCTCTAGCTTCCATGGCATTAGCTAGTTGATCGGCTCGATCAAAAGCAGAAATAAATAAAGGAACAATCAATGACAAAATTGCCATTACTTTTTCTTTTAAAGAACCATTTTCTAAATCCACTCCACGAGAAGCCTGTGCATTCATAATTCTCTGTGTTTCTTCAATTAATGTTGGAATAAAACGCAGAGCAATACTAATCATCATCGCAATAATATGAGCTGGAATTTTTATAACTTCCAATGGCTTAAATAGCTTTTCAATTCCCAGTGTTAAATCCAGTGGCTTTGTTGTTGCCGTTAAAATAGTTGTGATAATGATCATATATAACAAGCGAATCACAATATACAGAGTCTGATAAATCGCATCGGAATAAATGGAAAACCATCCCCACTGAATCCATGGCACCCCTGTTTTAATGACTAAAACATTAACCACCAGCAAAAAAACCATCATAAATAACATAGGTTTCATAGAGCGTAAAGCATATTGAATACTTAATTTTGACAACAATAAAGTAATGCAAATAAAAACACCAATAATAATATATCCAATAACACCTGACGGAATGAAAATAGATATCATCAACAACAACATGATGATAATTTTAGAACGAGGATCCATTTTATGAACAAGCGAATCCAATGGCAAATAACTCCCTAACGCAAAATTATTCACAAATCTTCACCTGCCCTTTAATACACTTTAACAAACTCTCTTCATCTAAAATAGAATCCGGAATCTGAAAACCATTTTCAATTAATTTTAATTTTAAACGAATAATGCTTGGTGGATTGATTCCAACTTGAATTAACCAATCCGGATTTTGAAAAAAATCATTCACATCGGCTTCATGCAACACATTTCCTTGATCCATAACAATCACATGATCACAATAACGCATCACATGTTCCATATCATGCGTTACTAATAGAACCGTTTTATTTTCTTTTCGATTTAAATTCATAAACAAAGTCATCATTTCCTTGGCCCCTTGTGGATCCAATCCCGCTGTTGGCTCATCTAAAACAAGAACCTTAGGATTTAATACCAAAATTCCAGCAATGGCAATTCGTCTTTTTTGTCCTCCGCTTAATTCAAATGGAGAACGATCCAAGTATGATTCATCCAATCCAACGATTGGTAAAATTTTATGAACTAAGTCGCTGGCTTGTTCTTCTGTTGCCCCAAAGTTTTTAGGACCAAAGGCAATATCTTTTTCAATGGTTTCTTCAAACAACTGATATTCAGGAAACTGGAAAACGAGACCCACTTCTTTTCGAAGTTTTTTTATGTCTTTAATTTTCAATAAAGGCTGAATATGAAAACCACATACTTCCAGTGAACCAGCTGTAGGAAGAAGCAAACCATTTAAATGCTGAACCAAAGTCGATTTTCCAGATCCTGTTTGTCCAATAATCGCAGTAATTTTTTCTTCTGGAATTGATAAATTCACGCCTTTTAAAGCTGCATGAGAAAAAGCAGAACCAGCATTGTATGTATGTTCTAAATCATGGATTTCAATTGACATAACTGATTCACCACCTCTTCTAATGTACAAACACAATCATCAATAATTTTTTCTTTCTTTAATTTTTTTGAAAAACGATACGCAAAAGGAACATCTAGCTTCATTTGTTTCAAAACTTCTTCTTGTTTGAAAATATCCATTGGCTTTCCTTCCATTACAATTTTTCCACTATTTAAAACAATTACATGCTCACTTTGAGCCACTTCTTCCATATCATGCGTAATAGAAAGAATCGTAATATTTTTATGTTTATGTAAATTCTTAATTTGCTGATTGATACTTGCTTTTCCTTGTGGATCCAACATACTCGTTGATTCATCAAAAATAATGATATCTGGCTCCATAGCCAAGATACCCGCAATTGCGACTCTTTGTTTTTGTCCACCTGATAATTTTGTTGGCTCGCTATTCAAAAAATCCTGCATACCAACACGTTTTGCAACATCTTCAATAATGGCTTGCATTTTTTCTTGTTTTACACAATGATTTTCCAATCCAAAGGCAATATCATCAGCAACCGTAGAACCAATAAATTGATTATCTGGATTTTGAAACACAATACCTATATGAGAACGAACATCGTATACATTTTCTTCATTTAATTCTTTACCCATGACATAGACTTTTCCAGACTTAGATGCCAGTAAACCAATAATTAATTTTGCAATGGTACTTTTTCCAGAGCCATTTTGGCCAACAATTGTTGTATAACTTCCCTTAGGAATAGCCAAAGAAACATCTTTAATAACATCGACCTGGTTGTCATAAGAAAAAGAAATATGGGATAATTCAATCGCATTCATTTCATTCACCACTTCCTTTTTGCCACATCATTATAACGAAAATAAAACTTTAATAAAAGAAAAAGATATCATTTCAAATGATATCCTTCATATTTTGCATTCGTTTTATGTGAAATCTCTAATAAACTCTTTAATAAATCTGATTTATTTACTTCATTGATTTCATCATTAAACATGACCTCAATTCCATTGGTATTTACATCAATAGTACTTGATAAACCTTTCTGGGCTAATAAATCCTGGAACAGCATTGCTTGTTCTTTCGAATCCATTGTAAACAAAAACAAAACGGGACTACTCTTTATTTGTTTCATATCATCTTCTAAAGACGATTCAATATGAATGACTATAGTTTCATCTTCTTCAGGAAGCAAAAATTCATCCAACTCTTTATCTTTTTTCTTTTCATAGAGTTTTTTTGTAACAATGGAAGCAGCAGCAAAACCAACAATAGCCGCCAACCCCATTTTCTTTAATCCTTTCATGATTTCCTCCTTGTAAGTGCAATTCCATCACCAATTGAATAAAATTCCGTTTCAAAATCCGATAAGCTTTCCAAATAATCATGGTATTTCGCAATTTTTAAAACCAATTGGCGAGTATTACGATTTTTTGTATTTTCAGGATGTTTAACCAATCCATGAAATTCCATATTATCTGTTATAATTATACCATTCTTTGACAACAACGAACAATATTTATCAAAAAACCTTGTATACTGTGCCTTTGCCGCATCAATAAAAATACAGTCAAAAAAACCTTCAGGATTTTCAATTTCCAAGGCATCGCCTTCGATTAATGTAATCTGATTTTGAAAACCCGCTTTTTCAATATTCAATTTAGCTTGTTCAATCATGTCTGGATTACGCTCAATTGTCACTACTCTCATTTCATCTGACAAAGAAGCCACTAAAATAGACGTTTTAGCAATAGCCGTTCCAATTTCTAAAAAAGACATACAACGATTTTCTTTGATTTTGGAAATCAAAAAAGATTGTCCTTCATCCATCATCACTGGAATTGCATGGTCTTGCGCAAATTCCTTCATTTCATCTTGTATCGACATAAAACCCTCAAACTTTTAAAAAAGTGAAGTAGAAATCTACTTCACAAATTCAACAATAGCCATTGGAGCAGCA
>NZ_JBJEEY010000084.1:0-2125 GCF_051873555.1 Floccifex sp.
CCATTAAATAATGGCCTGCATGTACATTATATTTTGTGTGATCGGCAACAACAATGACATTTTTCGTATTTTGAATAAATATACGCTTGATTTTTGCTTCTTCTTTTGAACTCAAAGAAATACAAATGTCATCAATTCCATTGGGTGCTAGTAAATAAATATCAGTATGATATTGATTGGCACTTTGAATGGCTTTTTCATCATAAAACGCATTGTGTTCTTTATCTAGTTTTCCACCAATTAAATGTACCTGGATATTTTTTGATTTCCATAAAAGAGAAACCACATTATATGCATTGGTTATTACTGTACAAGGAAAATCTTTTTCCAGCAAGGCCATCGCAATGTATTGATTGGTTGTGCCTGCGTCCATTCCAATGACCATATTTTCTTTAATAATATGATCCACAACATATTTGGCAATTTGTTGTTTCTCTTTTTTCATTAAATTAATACGTGAAGCATATACAGTATTTCGACACGTGCCTTCGGTGCTTACTGCCCCTCCAATAACACGTTTTAAAACGCCTTGTTTTTCCAGAAACGTCAAATCATTTCGAATCGTCGCAATGGAAACATTACATTCTCTACATAATTCCTGGATACCAATTACTTCTTTTTTTTGAAGTAAATCCCTGATTTTTCCATGACGTAACTGAGCTTTTTTTGAATTGTTCATAGTTATAAAAAGAAGGAATTATTTTTCCTTCTTTTTTGTTGTTCTTTGATGACGAACTTCAAATACAGTTGCGCCTAAAGCTGGTACATCAATTTCAATCATATATGGTAAATGATGTTTTTCTACTTTCATTGCCTGGCAAGACTGAATGTTGGCATCCAGAATTGGTCCGCTGTATTTGTTCCATTGCGTATTTAATACTTCTTTGTATTTTCCTTTTCGCTCTACACCAAACTGCTGATTCACATAAGAATTTGTTGAGAAATTTAATACAATAACATAGTCTTTTGTGGATCCTTTACGAATATAAGAAAATAAATTTTGTTTATTATTATCTGCATCAATCCATTTAAAAGAATCCCAACTATAATCATTTTCAAAGAACGCATCATTTTTTGTATACAATTTACCTAAATCCATGAACATCTTTTCAAAACTATCATGCATAGGCATTTCACGTAAGAACCAGTCACACGTTTTCTTTTCATCCCATTCACGCATTTGACCAATTTCATTTCCCATGAAATTCAATTTCTTACCAGGATGTGTAAACATATATACATATAAAGCACGTGCCTGAGCAAATTTATCATGATAACTTCCCCACATTTTATTGACGATAGTTGCTTTTCCATGAACTGTTTCATCGTGACTAAATGGAAGAATGAAGTTTTCTGAATAAAAATATGCCATGCTGAAATTAATTTTATTGTGATGCCATTGACGATAAATTGGATCCATTGCCAAATACTTTAACGTATCATTCATCCAGCCCATATCCCATTTATAATCAAATCCAAGTCCTCCATCACTTCCTAAACGCGTAACACCTGGGAAATCTGAAGAATCTTCTGCAATCAACATGATGCTTCCATTATGGGCTACATTCAATAAGTGGTTCATTCTTCTTAAGAAAATACAAGCCCCTTCATTCACACCACGATCTTTATTTCCTTTCCAATAAATCGCATTGGAAATCGCATCCATTCTCAGTCCATCAAAATGACATTCTTCCAGCCAGAAATTGGCAGCTGACATTAAAAATGAACGAACTTCTTCACGCCATAAGTTAAAGTTTAAAGTTCCCCATTCAGAATAAGCATCTTCAGGTTTGTCATATTCATATAAAGGTGTTCCATCATAATAACGAAGAGCATAATTATCTGTCACAAAATGAACAGGAACAAAATCCATAATCACACCAATATTGGCTTTATGAAGCGCATTCACAAAGTGTTTTAATTCCTGCATACTTCCATATCGAGCTGTTGGTGCAAAGTAACACGTACATTGATATCCCCAGGAGCCATCAAAAGGGAATTCACAAAGAGGCATAAATTCAACATGTGTAAAGCCGTGTGTTTTACAATGATTGATCAAATTTTTTTCAATTTCATTATAGTGTAAGAAATGATCAATTTCTTCTCCCTCTTTTGTTCCGTCTCC
>NZ_JBJEEY010000085.1:0-2124 GCF_051873555.1 Floccifex sp.
AAAAAACCTCATGATTTTAAAGGTCGACTTTGACCTCATCTAGTTTTAAATATTCCAAAAACGACAATGATCCTTTTTTTTATAATTGAAATATTATACCCAAGCCAGCGCAAATACATACAATGACAATGGGATGCAGTTGTTTGAATTTTTTACAGAAAAAATACATGGCAATTAATAAAATTACATTGAGTATATTAATTTCTGTTGAAATTTGTTCATTTTCAAAAACAGTAACGACCAAAATACCAAAACCAGCAGAAGCAATCATGGCACATACTGCAGGTCTTAAACCATAAAAGGCATCTTGTACAAAATGACTGTTTTTAAATTTTTGTAAAAAATGAGCAACAATACAAATAATAATGACACTAGGTGCTACTAAAGAAAGAGTCGTGACAATGCCACCTAGAACAGAATTTGTTGTATGAAAGCCAACATAAGTAGCCATATTCACACCCATAGGCCCTGGTGTTGATTCACTGACCGCAATCATGTTCATCAGCATATCTTTGGTAAACCAGCCATATTTGTGAATCATTTCATACAAGAAAGGAATGGTAGCCAATCCGCCTCCTAAAGCAAATAAACCCGTTTTAAAGAAGGCAATAATTAATTGAAGAATTAAGGAAAGAGTCATGATTTCACCTCTTTCATTTTAAAATACGAAACCAGAAGTCCTGCACAAGCACTAATGATCACAATAACAATGGTTGGCACTAGAGATGTATATGTACAAACAAAAGAAAGAATAAATAATACAATTCCTGTCACATCTTTTACACCGGTTTTAAATAATTTTAAGGTTGCATTAAAAATCAAGACACAAACCGCAATTCGAATGCCATGTAAAGCATGTTGTACAATTTCAATTTCAGCAAAGTTTTGCAGAACCGAAGCAATAATAGAAATAATCACGATGCTTGGAAAAATAACACCCAAGGTCGCAATAATTCCTCCCAAAATTCCTTTTTGATAATAACCAACAAAGGTTGCAGTATTCACAAAGATGACCCCTGGCGTACATTGACCCACGGCATAATAATCCATAATTTCTTCTTCTGTAGCCCAGTGATGTTTCTCTACAACTTCTTTTTGAAGCATGGGAAGCATCGCATAGCCACCTCCAAAAGTGAATGCACCAATTTTGGCAAATGTTAAAAATAAATCCATGTAATCTTTCATATTCTTTTCACCTTGTTTCATTTTACACCATTTGTATTTTTTGTAAATTGTTGTACAATAAGAAAAACTAGAAAGGACTCTATTATGAATGTTGGATTTATTGGATGTGGAAATATGGGAAGTGCGATGATAAAAGGAATGCTTCAAAATAATTCCATTTCTTCATCAAACATCTATGTATCCGATCACCACGAATATAATTTTGAAAAAATTAAAGATTGTCATGTTCATACAACGCTAGACAATCAAAAAGTTGCTCAAATGAGTGATGTTTTATTTTTATGTGTAAAACCATATGTCTATGAAAACGTCATTCAGGAAATTAAAGACCTGGTAAAGGAAAATGTCATTATTGTTGCCATTGCAGCAGGTAAAACACTTGCACAAGTGCAGCAAATGTTTCAAAGAAATATAAAAATTGTAAAAGCTATGCCCAATACACCTGCCATGGTATTAGAAGCCATGTCTGCATTATGTACCAATGAATTTGTATCCAAAGAAGAAAGTGAACAAATTTTGTCTTTGTTTCAATGTTTTGGAAAAGCAGAATTCGTTGAAGAAAAATATATGGATGCCATTACAGCTATTTCTGGAAGTTCACCTGCCTATGTTTATATGATGATTGAAGCTATGGCAGATGCAGGTGTTAAATACGGTTTGAGTCGTAAACAAGCTTATGTATTTGCATCCCAGGCTGTTTTAGGAGCCAGTAAAATGGTATTAGAAACAGGTAAACATCCTGGACAACTAAAAGATGAGGTATGTTCGCCACAAGGAACAACCATAGAAGCGGTATCAAAACTAGAAGAAACAGGATTTCGTTATAGTTTGATAGCGGCTATGGATGCTTGTTTTGAAAAGTCTAAAAAAATGAAATAGCCACAACAATGTCATTAAGTTAAGAATAACAACATTTAGGGGGTAACAAAAAAATGTACC
>NZ_JBJEEY010000086.1:0-10398 GCF_051873555.1 Floccifex sp.
GGTGGTGTGAGAGGGGATGAAAGTTGATTTTTTCAACTTTCTACTCTACTCGATTTTAGGAGGAAGAGAATGTATAATCATCAGGAAATTGAAAAAAAATGGCAGAAGTATTGGGAAGACCATGAAACATTTAAAACCGATATCTGGGATTTCAGTAAACCAAAATTTTATGCATTGGATATGTTTCCATATCCAAGTGGTGTAGGATTACATGCTGGACATCCAGAAGGCTATACAGCTACAGATATTGTATCTCGTATGAAACGTATGCAAGGGTATAATGTATTACATCCTATGGGATATGATTCATTTGGGTTACCAGCGGAACAATATGCGGTTCAAACAGGAAACAATCCAAATGGATTTACACAAAAAAATATTGAATATTTCACTAGCCAGTTAAAAGAACTGGGATTTGATTATGACTGGTCTAGAATGGTTGCGACCAGTGATCCTGAATTTTATCACTGGACACAATGGATTTTTAAACAATTATATAAAGATGGATATGCCAAATATGTTGATATGCCTGTCAATTGGTGTGAAGAATTAGGAACTGTTCTTTCAAATGATGAAGTCATTGATGGAAAGAGTGAAAGAGGTGGGTATCCAGTTATTCGTAAAAATATGAAACAATTATGTATTGATCAACCTGCTTTTGCGCAAAGACTATTAGATGGATTAGATGAAATTGACTGGCCTGAATCAACAAAAGAAATGCAAAGAAACTGGATTGGTCGTTCTACAGGTGTTGAAGTGGAATTCCAGATTGTTGGTGGCGGAAAATTCTCAATCTTTACAACTTGTATTGAAACCATTTATGGAATCACTTTTATGGTTTTAGCACCTGATGGTCAACTGGTACAAGATTTAATGCCTCGTATTCAAAATCAGGAAGAAGTAAAAGCTTATATTCAGGAAACTATTTCCAAATCGGATATGGATCGTACTGAATTAAATAAAGGAAAATCTGGATGTCGTCTAGAAGGCATTAAAGCAATCAATCCTGTCAATGGAAAAGAAGTCGAAGTCTTTATTGGTGACTTTGTACTGGCAAATTATGGAACAGGTGCTGTTATGGCGGTTCCAAGCCATGATCAACGTGACTTTGAATATGCGATTGCCCATAATATTGATATGATTCAAGTTATTGATGGACGTGATGTCAGTCAATGTGCTTTTGAAAAACAAGATTATCTTGGTAAAGGATGTAAACTAATAAATTCAGAAGAATTTACGGGTTTAACAGTTGAAGAAGCGAAAGTAGCTATCACAAAAAAATTAGTGGATATGGGTATTGCCAAAGAAACTGTAAATTATCGTTTCCGTGAATGGATTTTTGCGCGTCAACGTTATTGGGGTGAACCTGTTCCAATTGTTCATTTAGACAATGGAGAAGATTATGTTTTAGAAGATGATGAACTTCCATTGATATTACCGGAACTTGAAGACTATAAAGGACACAATGGACAGGCACCTTTAGAAAACGCAACAGAATGGAAAGTCTATGATAAAAATGGTATCAAAGGAAAACGCGAAACAAGCACAATGCCAGGAAGTGCGGGAAGCAGCTGGTATTTCCTTCGTTACATTGATCCACATAATGATAAAGAATTTGCGAATTATGAATTGTTGAAACATTGGATGCCAGTGGACTTATATGTAGGTGGACCTGAACATGCCGTGGGGCATTTAATGTATTCTCGTATCTGGAATAATTATTTATATGATAAAGGATTATCGCCTGTTAAAGAACCATTTAAAAAATTAGTTCACCAGGGAATGATTTTAGGTGAAAATGGAATTAAAATGGGAAAACGATATCCAGAATTTGTTGTCAATCCAAGTGATATTGTGAAACAATACGGAGCCGATACACTTCGTTTATATGAAATGTTTATGGGTCCTTTGGAAGCCAGCAAACCATGGAATGCTAAGGGCGTAGAAGGTGCTAAGAAATGGCTGGAACGTGTTTATCGTTTGTTTATTGAAAGTGGTAAAGTGACAGAAACAAATGATCATTCTTTAGATCGTATTTATCATCAAACAGTTAAAAAAGTCACAAATGACTTTGAATCACTGGGATTTAACACAGCCATTAGTCAAATGATGGTTTTTGTAAATGAATGCTACAAAGTAGAAACAGTTTATAAAGAATATGCACAAGGCATTGTAAAAATGTTGAGCTGTATTTGTCCACATATTGGAGAAGAAATGTGGCAATTATTAGGTCATGATCAAAGCCTTACCTATGAACCATGGCCAGTATATGATGAATCAAAATTAGTTTCAGAAACATTTACTTGTGTTGTTCAAGTCAATGGTAAAGTTCGTGGTAAATTTGAAACGGCTGTTGATACAGATCAGGAAGCTTTGAAACAACAAGCACTTGAAATTGAATCTGTAAAGAAACAAGTAGAAGGAAAAACAATTCGAAAAATCATTGTTGTAAAAGGAAAAATTGTAAATATTGTTGCCAATTAGATGTTAGGAAACTAACATCTTTTGCTTTTATATTGTTTTATGATAGAATTGAAAAAGATTGGAAGGTGTTTATGAAATTAAAATCGATTGATCCAGACTTATATGAGTCGTGTCTTGAAAAATATCCATATCAAAGTTTTTTGCATTCATCCTATGCCGGAAATAAATTAAAACACAATGGATGGAATGTAGAATATCTTGGTTATTTTAACCACGATGATTGTGTAGCTTGTTGTTTATGTGCCACATTTCCTTTGATGAAAGTATTTCGATATGCTTATATTCCCAGAGGAATGGTCATTGATTATAAAGACAAAGCGCTTTTACAAGCATTTGTTCGAGATATCAAAAAATATTTAAAAACAAAAAATGTTGTTTTCTTAGAAATTGATCCTAATATTCCTTATCAGCAAAGAGACAAAGATGGTCAAATTGTTGAAAATGGATTAAATAATTTTCAAATTGTATCTAATTTAGAAGCCTGTGGATTTGAACATTTAGAAATGAGTCAAGGATATAATCCCAATCAACAATGTCGATGGGTATCGGGTATTGATTTAGTGGATCGAACAAAGGACGAAATTTTTGCGGAATTTTCTTATATGACTCGACAAGATATTCGTACTTCAAAAAAATATCAAGTCCAAATCCGTGAATTAAATAAAGATGAATTATATATTTTAGATGAAATGGAAAAACAAACCAGTGAACATCAGGGATTTGAAGCCAGTTCACTTTCTTATTATCAGGAGTTATATGAATTCTATCAAGATCATGTAAAAACATTATATGCTTATTTAGATATTGAATTGTATAAAAATACAATTCAATCGGAATTAGAAAAAATTGAAAAAAGTATTGCATCAACAAAAGCTTTTTTAGAAAAAAATCCAAATTCCACTAAGAAAATGAAAAAATTAAAAACAGATGAAGAATATCATCAGTCTTTATTAAAGAAAATTAACAACATGGAGGATTTGAAACGAAAATATGGAAATGAGGTTCCACTGGCTTGTTGTTTATTTATTGAATATGGAAAAGAAATTGTATATTTAATTGGAGCGAGCAATTATGATGCTCGTATGTTTAAAGGTCCCTATGCAATTCAATGGACAATGATTCAACAAGCCATTGATAATGGATATTCGTATTACAATTTTTATGGAATCAGCGGATATTTTCAACCAGGACAAGAAGGTTATGGTGTCTTTGATTATAAAAGAGGATACAATGCCATTGTCAGTGAATACATTGGAAACTTTATTTTACCTGTCAAAGAAAAAACATATGCACTTTATAAACAATTGAAAAGCGCTTGAGTTTTCAATGAATTTCGGTATAATTTTTATAAAGCGAAAAAAGAAAAGAACATAGAAATTGACATTTAGAGAGAAGCTGGATGGTGAAAAGCTTTTGTTGAATCTATGAAATACACCTTTTAGCTTCGAAAGACGTATACCTGCGTTAAAGGTTTGAGTGCTCTTTTTTAGAGAAGTAAGGTGGTACCGCGTTTATGACGTCCTTATGTACAGGACGTTTTTTTTTATGAGGAGGAATTATGAATTTTTTTGAAGAATTAAAATGGCGTGGCTTGATTAATGATGTGACAAGTTCA
The DNA here is from genome assembly GCF_051873555.1 of Floccifex sp. Classification (GTDB taxonomy): domain Bacteria; phylum Bacillota_I; class Bacilli_A; order Erysipelotrichales; family Erysipelotrichaceae; genus Floccifex. The sequence goes on from NZ_JBJEEY010000086.1 coordinate 4,100, forward strand.
GAAGTAGAAGATGTCATTAATAATCAGAAAATAACTTTTTATATTGGAACCGATCCAACAGCTGATAGCTTACATATTGGACATTATTCTTCTTTATTGATGGCAAAACGATTAGAACAACATGGACATCATCCTATTATGTTAGTGGGTGGAGCTACTGGTTTTATTGGCGATCCAAAAGCAACTGGTGAAAGAAATATGTTGACAAAAGAAGTATTAAAACACAACTTCGATGCTCTTCATGGACAAATTTCTAAGCTTTGGGGATTTGAAATGGTTAATAACCTGGATTGGACAAAAGATTTATCGGTGATTGATTTCTTACGAGATTATGGAAAATTCTTTAACGTCAATTATATGTTAAATAAAGAAACAGTAAAAAAACGTTTAGATTCAGGTATTAGTTATACAGAATTTTCGTATATGATTCTTCAATCACTGGATTTTTTAACTTTATATCAAACTAAAAATTGTGTTATGCAAATTGGTGGGCAAGACCAATGGGGAAATATCACAAGTGGATTGGAATTGATTCGTAAAAAATGTGGAGCCGATGTTAAGTGTTATGGATTAACAATGCCTTTGATCACAAAAGCCGATGGAACAAAATTTGGAAAAAGTGAAAGTGGTACAGTATGGCTAGATCCAAATAAAACGTCTCCATTTGAATTATATCAATTCTTATTTAATACCGAAGATGCAAAAGTCATTGAATACTTAAAGAAATTAACTTTCTTAAGTGTAGAAGAAATTGAGACACTTCAAGTTTCATTAGAAACTGAGCCACATAAACGTCTGGCACAAAAAGCATTGGCGCAAGAAGTTGTTCGTGATTTACATGGACAAGAAGAATTGGATTCGGCTTTAAAAATCACAGATGCTTTATTTAAAGGGCAATTACAGGATTTAGATGAAAAACAACGTCGTGAAGCAATAAAAAATATGGATACAATAACATGTGAATCTGGATTAAATTTAGTGGATTTTTTAGTCACAACAAAAATTGCTTCTTCCAAACGAGAAGCTAGAGAATGGGTGAATGGGAATTCCATTGCGATTAATGGAATTAAAGTAAAAGATGTTAACTATATTGTTTCTTTAGATAAATCATATGTGGACAATTATTTAATTGTTCGTCGAGGAAAGAAAAACAATTACTGTATTGAATTAAAATAAGTTCTGGAAAAAACCAGAACTTTTTATTTAGCATATTTTCCTTGCCACGTATTTCGTTTTACCATTTCTTTATCAATTTCATTATAAACAATGGTTTTCTTTAAAGTCCAATTTGGAGCTATTAAATCATTGGCCATGCCATCTCCTGTTAAACGCTCAATAATCATATCTTTTCGTAATACTTCTAATTGACAAATCACAACATTAACATATTCTTCTAAAGACAATAAAGGAAACGGACAATCTATATAGTCTTTACCCATTTTTGTATTTTTTAAAAGATGAAGCATATGAATTTTAATGGCATCACAACTTGAATTGGATACTCTTTTTGCGGTTTCAATCATTTGTTCTTTGGATTCATAGGGCAAAGAATTCATAATATGAACACAAACCTTTAAATTTTTTTGTTTACACTTCTCTATTTTATCAAAAACCAATTGCGTAGAATGCGCACGATTACATGCTCCCATTGTTTTTTCATGAATACTTTGAAGACCTAATTCAATCCAGGTTTCTTTTTTTAAGCTTTGTTTTGAAAAATAATCAATGACATCTTCTTCTAAACAATCTGCTCGTGTAGCAATGCAAATACCTAAAACATCGTCTCTTTCATAAAAAGGATCATATAATTTTTTTAATACATTTAATGGAGCATAGGTATTGGAATATGATTGAAAATACGCAAAGCCTTTACAATCTGGCCATTTATTCTGCATCCTTTTAAGTCCAATTTCGTATTGAGATTGTACATCGGCATCGAATTGTAAAACACTGTCTCCAGAGCCTTTACTGGAGCAAAAAGTACAACCACCTATAGATTTTGTGCCATCTCGATTGGGACAAGTAAAATTGGCATTTAATGGTACTTTTGCGATTTTTTGATTGTATTGTGTTTTAAAGTAGTAATTCATGGTTTGATATCGTTTATTATCAAGTGAAAATGGATATGGATTTTTCATGAAGATATTTTATCAAAATTATTCGGTTCATGGTATGCTTTTGACCTAAAATATGATATTATTATTTCGCGTTAAGGGGACATAGACAGAAAGGAATTGGTGCTCGTCGAATGTCAAACGTTAAAAAGGGAAATCCTTCTAACGCGAAACAAGTAAATTATACGGTTAAGATTTCACGGCAAAAAGGTATACGTATGCGTGTGACAGCACATGGGGAATTAGTTGTCCATGCCAATCCATTCTGTTCGGTAGAAGCCATTGAAAAATATGTACAGGCACATGTGAATGAATTTAATTATCAGCCATCGGTCCGTATCTTTGGCCGTAGTTTTCGTATAAAGAAGGTAAAAAGTCTTACAAATCGTGTTTCCTATAGTGAAGATGAACTTCTCATCCAATATAAAGAAAAATCCGATATTGAGTCGTTATATAAGCGGTTTTTAAATCAAATATCCAAAGAAGTCTTTATAGACATATTGGATATGATGTATTTCCGGTTTTCAAATTATGAATTTGAAAAACCTAAAATTATAATTCGGACAATGAAATCCAGCTGGGGAATTTGTCATCCAGATAAAAATTCCATTACTTTGAATTCAGAATTGGTTCATTATCCAGTGGATTTTATTGAATATGTGATTTGCCATGAAATGATTCATTTCATTGAGCCAAATCATTCAGAGGCATTCTATAAAATTCTAAAAGAAGTAATGCCAGATTATAAGAGAAGACTCGATTTAATTGAGACAAGTGAAGAAAAACAGTATCTGATGTGATACTGTTTTTTTTATATTGTTCGACCAATGACTTTTGCGATAGCACGACCTTTTTCCACTAATTGAGCATAACGTTTTGGTTTTAAACTCTGGGATCCATCACTCCATGCATTACAAGGATCGTCATGTACTTCTATAATCAATCCATCGGCTCCTGCAGCAATGGCTGCTAAAGAAAGCGATTCAATTAATTTATAATCACCAGCGGCATGACTTGGATCAATGATGATTGGTAAATGCGTTCTTTCTTTGATAATCGGAATAACGGCTAAATCCAATGTATTTCTTGTATATTTTTCAAAAGTACGAATTCCACGTTCACAGAAAATCACATTTGGATTTCCTTCCGACATAATATATTCAGCGGCCATGATCCATTCTTCAATGGTATTCGCTAATCCACGTTTTAATAAAACTGGTTTCTTTGTTTTTCCAACAGCTTTCAATAAATCAAAGTTTTGCATATTACGAGCCCCAATTTGAATAATATCCACGTTTTCAACGAATTCAGGCAAATGCTCAATCGCCATTAATTCAGAAACAATTGGTAAACCTGTTTCATGACGTGCATTGACCATAGCCAATACACCAGCTGTTCCCATTCCCTGGAAAGCATATGGACTAGTACGAGGTTTATAAGCCCCTCCACGTAACATATCTGCGCCTGCTTCTTTGACTTCTTTGGCAATACGCGTAATTTGTTCTTGTCCTTCAACGGAACAAGGACCTGCAATCATAACAATTTTATTGCCCCCAATTTGAATGCCATTGACATCAATGACTGTATCTTCTGGATGGAACATTCGATTGGCTAATTTATAAGGTTGAGAAACTCTTTGAATGTCTGTAATAATTGGATTAGCCAATAAATTTTTTTCATCTAATTTCGAAGTATCACCGACTAATCCAAATACATTATAGTTTTCTCCTAAAATCAAATGAACTTGTACACCTTGTAACTCTAACTTCTGAATCAATAAATCTACATCATGTTTTTGTGCTTCTTTTTTAACTGTAATAATCATAATAACCCTTCTTTCTTAACAAATCGCTTCTTTTACAATTTTATGATACACACTTATAATCTCATCCACAGCTTCTTCAATTTTGTCGTTGTTGCATACAATAGCTGTTGCGTATTTTTGATAAATCGGATATCGTTCTTCATATAACTTAGCCACGGCTTGTACAGAAGAAGACAATGGACGATTTGGATCATAAGTCACTAAATTTTCTAAGTCTCGATCAATGAAAATAATGATTCCATTTAATCGAAGATAATCCATATTGATTTTATTTTTTATGGTTCCACCACCTGTTCCAATGATTTTATTGTTCATTCGAGATAATTTTAAAGCTGTTAGTGTTTCTAATTTACGAAAACCAGCTTCACCACTTCTTTTAAATATTTCAGGAATTGAAATTTTAGTATCTTGAATGATGACTTCGTCCATATCAATAAATGGTTTCTTTAATTTTTCTTCCAGCATATGCCCAATCGTCGTTTTTCCAGCACTTGGCATTCCAATTAAGACAATGTTACAATTCTTGATCAAAGTATCATGAATCACTTGATTCAGTATTTCATCACTGATGGAAATGCGTTTTATGATTTCTACAGCACTTTTAGTTTGTGCCACTAACATCTCAATACCAATAACTCGTTTAATACCCATTTCCTGGGCATCCAATCCCATCTTCGTTAAAATCGGATTGTAAATAATATCAATGAAAGCTTCGCATTTTGAAAATAAATGCATATCGATAGGACTCTCCTCGATTTTTGGACTCATTCCCACAGGACAGGCATTGATGACAATTTGACTATCCAGATGTTTGGCATAACACTCATCATAGGAAATGGAACCAGGGGATTGATTGATATCAATGATATTGATTTCTTTTGCCTGCAAGTCTTTGGCAACACAAGTTACAGCTGCACTGGTACCCCCGTTTCCGATAATTAATATTTTTTTATCTTTAAAATCAATGTTATGACGTTTAATCATATATATAAAAGCTTCATAATCCGTGTTGTATCCATAACTGATTCCGTCTTTAACTATGATGGTATCCACAGCTTTAATTTTTTTGGCATTTTTACTTAAGACATCTACATAATCCACTACATCTTTTTTGTAGGGAAAGGTAATATTGATGCCTTCAAAATTTTTAGATTTCACTAAATCAATAACGCTTTTTTGATCCATTTCCATCATTTCATAATTTTCTAGACCAAATCGCTCACTAACTTCTTTTGTGAAATTGTTTGTTAAGTCATTTCCAATCAGTCCAATCTTCATATATCCTCCTTTAAGAAAAAAAGCGTTACCCAATATGAGTTAACGCTTTTAAAAACCTTGAAATATGCAAATGTTTTCCCAAGGTTATTTGCTATAAAAATAAAAGTATGAGCTAACTATCTGTTTCATGGTTTACATTATAATTGAAAATTCTGTAAAAATCAATGAAAATATTTTCAATATTTTTTTAAAAGAAGTAAAATACATTGTTTTTTTGAATGCTTTTTTGATAAAATATCATCATCCAATAAAAAATGGGGAAGAAAAATGAAAACAATTGAAGTTCGTAATATCGTTTTTGGACAAGGAAAACCAAAAATTTGTATTCCTGTAATGGGAAAAACTATTGATGATTTAAAAAAAGAAATTGAAGATTTAAAAGGATTATCTTTTGATGTCATTGAATGGCGAATGGATCATTTTATAGACATTTTAAATGTAGAAAAAGCTTTAGAAGCCATTTATTTGATTCGAAATTTATTAAAAGATATAGTATTATTGGCTACTTTTCGTACTTTAAAAGAAGGCGGAGAAATGGATATTTCAAATGAAGATTATGTGAGTTTAAATAAAGTTATCATTGATTCAAAACAAATCGATTTTGTGGATGTGGAATGTTTTACAGGTGAAAAAGAAGTCAAAGAAATAATAGATTATGCACATGAAAATGGGGTTTATGTCATTATGAGTAATCATGATTTTGATAAGACACCTTCATATGATGAAATCATTTATCGTTTACGTAAGATGCAGGAATATAATGCCGATATTCCTAAAATTGCTTTAATGCCACAAAATAAAGAAGATGTTCTTACTTTATTAAAAGCTACAAAAGATATGTCTGAAAAATATGCCGATCGTCCAATTATTACTATGTCGATGTCTGGAATGGGAGTTATTTCTCGATTGGCTGGGGAAGTATTTGGCTCTTGTTTAACATTTGGAGCGGCTAAAAAAGCCAGTGCACCCGGACAAATCAATGTTAATGAATTAAATGAGGTTTTAGATATTCTTCATCGTTCTATATAAAAGGGGCTGTAACGAGTAAATAACCCTAAAATAAAAAAAATTGCGCTAATCAT
>NZ_JBJEEY010000087.1:0-10053 GCF_051873555.1 Floccifex sp.
CTGAATTTTCAGTGAGTTTGCACCATTTTTTATTTTCAACCTCTAAAGTCAGGTTTTATAAACAATCCATTAAAAGTCAAGATAAAATGATAAAAAGCACATTTCTGTGCTTTCTATCAAGTATCGAAAGGAATCGATATGAATAAAATTATTTCACATATAATATAAGGAAGGATGTATAAATGTGAATGTTGAAATTGAGCCTGATTTCAACTTTATCCACAACTATAATACAACAAACAAAACAAAATGTAAACCCTTTCACTTGAATTATTAAAAAATATTTAAATACCATTCATATATTTACTTTCCCAATAATAAAAAGGCATTGTCATTGCAACTTCGTCTAAAACAAAAAGCGAGAGTCATTAGCTCTCGCTTTTCATAGTGCCTAACCATTATTGACTTTCGTCATTTATACGAAAAGAAAATTATTTTGACAACAATTCATCAATGGAAGCAGCTGCTTTTTTACCAGCACCCATAGCACTAATAACAGTGGCAGCTCCTGTTACAGCATCTCCTCCTGCATAAATTGTATCTCTAGATGTTTTTCCACTATCATCAACAATGATACATCCTTTACGATTTGTTTCTAATCCTTCTGTTGTAGAACGAATTAATGGATTTGGACTTGTTCCAATAGACATAATCATACAATCACAGTCAATTACAAATTCAGAACCTGGAATTTCAACTGGACGTCTACGACCGGAAGCATCTGGTTCCCCTAATTCCATGCGAATACATTCCATTCCATTGATCCATCCTTGATCATCGCCTAATACCTTTGTTGGATTACATAGTAAATCAAAGATGATTCCTTCTTCCATAGCATGTTCCACTTCTTCTTTACGAGCTGGTAATTCTTCTAAACTACGACGATAAACAATATGCACTTCAGCCCCTAAACGTTTTGCACTACGAGCTGCATCCATAGCAACATTTCCTCCACCAACAACAACACATTTTTTAGGATGTTGAATTGGAGTTGGTGAATCTTCTTTATAAGCTTTCATTAAATTAATTCGAGTTAAGAATTCATTAGCTGAATAAACACCTTTTAAATTTTCTCCCTCTAAATTCATGAAATTAGGAAGACCCGCACCTGAACCAATAAAAATAGCTTCAAATCCTTCTTCTTGTAAAGCATCAATTGTATCCGAACGACCTACAACAAAATTTGTGATAATTTCTACACCCAATGCCTTTAAATTATCAATTTCTTTTTGAACAATCGCTTTTGGTAAACGGAATTCTGGAATTCCATACATCAATACACCACCAGCAACGTGCAAAGCCTCAAAAATTGTAACTTGATATCCTTTTTTTGCTAAATCACCTGCACAAGTTAAACCAGCTGGACCAGCTCCAACAACAGCAACTTTATGTCCATTGGATTCCGGTTTTTGTGGAAGAGTCGATGCATGTTCTCTATGATAATCTGCCACAAAACGTTCCAGACGACCAATTCCAACTGGTTCTCCTTTGATTCCACGTACACAATATTTTTCGCATTGACTTTCTTGAGGACAAACACGACCACAAACAGCTGGTAAAGAAGATGTTACGGAAATAATATTGTAAGCTTCTTCAAAATTTCCTTCTTTTATTTGCTGAATGAAATCAGGAATATTTACATTGACTGGACATCCATTTACACAGGGAGAATGCTTACAATGAAGACAGCGTTCAGCTTCTTCCATAGCCATTTCTTTTGTATAACCAGTTGTAACTTCTTCAAAATTATGGCAACGAATTTCTGGATCTTGTGTTGGCATTGCCATTTTCTTTAAAGACATATTAGGCATTATTGCACCTCCTTGGCTAATAAATTACAAGTTTCTTCTCTTTGATGTGTTTCAAAATCACGATAAGCTGCATTTCGAGACATAGCTTCATCAAAGTCCACTAAATGTCCATCAAAATCAGGCCCATCGACACAGGCAAATTTCATTTTTCCATCTACTTTTAATCGACATCCACCACACATACCTGTTCCATCAATCATAATTGGATTCATGCTGACAATAGTAGGAATGTTGTATTTCTTTGTTGTTAAACAAACAAATTTCATCATAATGACTGGACCAATGGCAATGACACGATCAAATTTTTCACCATTAACAATTAATTCTTCTAATTTATTTGTAACTAGTCCTTTTTCACCAACAGAACCGTCATCACTCATTAAATAATACGCATTACTTACATCTTTAAATTCATCTTCTAAAATGACTAAATCCTTGTTACGGAAACCAACAATTGTTGTAACATCGGCACCTGATTTATAGAAAGCTTTAGCTGTTGGATAAGCAATGGCACAACCAACACCTCCACCAATAACACATACTTTTTCATTGGCTTCAATTTCACTTGGTTTTCCCAATGGTCCCACAAAATCATGTAATGAATCTCCTTCATTTAATTGATTCAATAACATTGTTGTTTTTCCAACAATCTGAAAAATGATTGTGACTTGCCCTGTTTGACTATCGCTGTCCGCAATTGTCAAAGGAATACGTTCCCCTTGTTCATCCACGCGCAAAATAATAAATTGACCAGCTTTTGCGCGTTTCGCAACAAAAGGAGCATCAATGATCATTTTTGTTACAGTTGGATTTAATACTTCTTTTTTTACTATTTTATACATTTTACTGCATCCTTTCTCAACAAATCTATTTTACACCACTTAGAATATAAAATTAATAGACTAAATTAAAATATTTCATTTCCTTTCTTTCACTAATTCCTAAATCATAATTTTGATTATTCATAAAAACCAGCAAATGCGAATAATCCTTAGAATGAAGTGCATCTATATATAATTCAATCACATGTTTTGCTTTTTCTTTAGCCCGATCATATAGATCAAAGATACTTTCAGTACTAGTAATTGTATCATCACATGGATGCATCCATTCTGTGTGCAATAAATTACAAACATCAAATGGATCATCTGGATAATTTGGAACAATCAATCCTGATAAAGCATTTTCTTTATGAAAAATTTGTTCAATGCCAGAAATCACTTTATATTTATTTCCTGAAGCATCATATAAAATCTTTTGAATCGCATGCCAATCCTGTAGACTTTGCCAGATTTGATGTGGTTTTACATCCATTTGATATACATTTCTGGCAATTGGCACATAAAAACGAACAATACTTTTTGCTTGTTCTAAAGACAAATCACAAACCAGACTCACTTTATAATCTTGAATCGTTTGCTCTCTTTTTACTTTTAAAATTATCGCATCCAATAAAGATTCAAAACGATGATGCCACCAGCTGCTTTCTTCTTTACAAGTTCCAGTTCGATAAAAAACATAAGGATGAACAACAGAATCCAGTGCCCAGTGACATAAATGTCCTAATATATAGGCTTTCATTTGATTTTGAACATTTTCATCTTGTTCTTTTTCCAGACACTTTAAACTCATCTCATAAAACAAATTTATTTTTTCACTATGTACAAGTGAACCCAATTTTCGAATGGATCCATCTTTAACAAAATGAACAGGATTCATTCCATGAAAAAATAAGAAATCCGGTCCATTGGCACCGACTTCAAACAATTGTTTTTGAGAATCATATAATTTTAAATTTAATTCATCGATTATTTCATCCGCAAAAATAGTATGCATAATTATATTTGGCATGTAAGACTTACACCTCTTTTCTTTAATTCTTTTAATAAACCATGATAAATAATATATTCAGAATAGGTATCCATAGAACAATATTCGCGAATCTGTTTCGCTATTTCTTCTTTTTGTTTTGGCGTAGCTCGATCAAAAGTCCGATACGCAAAAACCGCATTCATTCCATTTTGAATATCTAATTCATGATACGATACATCTTCTGTAAAAACAGGTAATAATTTTTTTAATGAATAATGTCCTCTCATTTTATTATCATAAAAAACACCTAATTCAAAAGGCTTCGCTAAATCCAGCATTCGAGTCCAGATAGATTCTAGTTCTTCTTTATATTCTGGAAATTGATTGGCTAATTGCATTAAACGAAGCTTTTCGGCTCCTTCCATATTATAAACAAGAATTGTTCCTTCTTTTGGAATCGATGCGATTAAAGATTCAATAAATTGTTTACGACAATCACCACTGCCAAAAAAATCAAAATGATTTAAGTCCCCATTTTTTTGTTCGACATGTAAACTATATTGAAAACAAAGAACATCAAATGGTTTCATATTTTTATATGGCGGAATCGCAAAAGTATCCCATTCAAAATCTAAATAAGAAACCGGATATTGTATTTGTGAAATCCAGGGAACCAAGGCCGCTACATCCATAAAAGTTCCATATAAACTGGCCATATATTGTGCATATTGCAGACGAAATCCTTCTATTTTATCAATGCGCATATCTTTGATACGATGAATTCCTTCTTCATATAAATCCAGTTTATGACTCGATGTAGTAAAAAATAATATGGAGTCATCTGGTTCATTGGATTCATCAAAACAAAAATCATAAAAACGACACCGTCGTCCTGCCGTGCATTTCTTTGTTCGAATGGCTTCTGGAATTTCTTTTGAAAATAATTCACTGACTTGTTCAATGCATTGATCTAAATCAATTTCAATCGAATCAATCACTTCTTTTACCTTTTTTCCTGCATTATTTCTTCGATTGAAGAAACAATCTCCACAAATTAAACATTGATTTACATCCAATGAATCTTTTCGAATATAATCTTTATTTAAATATATAATTTTAGTATCCAGAATTGTAAAACCAATTTTTTCACAAATCATTTGATTGATTTTCATTTTTTGTGCTTCAAACTCTTTAGGATAAGCCGATAAAAAAGGATAATAAAAAATCAATCCTTTTTCTGTTTTCTGAATCAAAGGAATCCGTGTTCGACATCCTTTATATTCAAAACGTGCATTTAAAATAAATTCATTTTTTTCAATTAAAGAACACGACTTTTCATTGTCATCTCCTGTATTTCCCATTCCATATTCTTTAATATTCAACAAACGACAATACAATTCATGAAAAGGAACATTCATATGATAAAAATTTTCCATCTTCTTTTTATTTGTATGATAATTGTATGCCAATCGTGAACATTGATTATAGTGTAAAATATCACTTACATGAATCAAATTCATCACCTACTTTTCATATACTTTTAAAGTATTTTTTAAAGACTGCTTAAATGCATTGCGTATTTCAATGGGTTTTACTATTTCAATTCCATCCTGAAATGAATAAACCTTTCGATACATATCCAGCACATCTTCAACTAAAAAAGAAAAAATAGAATAGTCATCAAATATTTCTTCTGTAAATTCATATCCCCAATATGTTTCTTTCACTAGACGTCTTGTTTTAGCATTTACTTTTAATTCAATGCGCACAAAATTGCCTTTTATAATCGAATGTTTTCCAATATAATGTTCTAATTGATAATGCTCATCTTTTAAAAATTTTCGCTGCGTAATTTGACAATCATACATTCTTTGATCTGAGAAACGAAAAATACGTATGTCATTTCTTCGATGAGAAAAACCAATAACATAATAAGCCTGATGATAGTGTAATACTTCATATGGATCAAATAAAAACGTATTCGGACTATTTTCTTTGCTTGTTTGATACGTTAAATTCACACAAACACCTTTTTGTAAAGCTTCATTCATTGTATCTAAAAAAGCAATCATTTTTTCAGACAATAAATGACCAGGTGTATCCATAAAATAATTGGGACTACGTGATTCGTTATGATACATTTGCATAATTTTATCAATCGCATTGTTATAAGAAGACAAACGAGTATATTCTTTATGTGAACTGACTAAATGCCTGGATTCATCTAAAGCCATAACTTCTTCATCACTTAAACGAATGACAGGAAACAAGTCATCTTCATCTAACACATAACCTCCATATCTTCCTTTTATTTCTTTAATATTATAACCCGCCACTTCGAGTTCTTTTTTAAATTCTCTTATATTTCTAGGATTGGTTTCTAATTCCTCTGCCAATGCCTGGGTATTCATTTTTCCTCTTGATTTAAGCAATAACAACATGCGTATACAAAGTGAAGTACGATTCATATTCTCCTCTTTTTGTTCATATATCATGAACATTCATCTTTCATTCTTAATCTAATTTTAGACTATTTATCCTAAATATACAATCATAATGTCAATATAAAAAAATAAAAAAAATATTGACGAAAATAGACAGGCAAGAATATAATTTCGAACTAAGAAAAGGAGAAAAACTCATGGTTAAATACATTTTCGTAACCGGTGGTGTTGTATCTGGTTTAGGAAAAGGAATCAGTGCAGCAAGTTTAGGTAGATTATTGAAGTCAAGAGGCTATAAAGTAACCTCACAGAAATTAGATCCATACATCAATGTAGACCCAGGAACCATGTCCCCTTTTCAACATGGGGAAGTTTATGTAACCGATGATGGATTAGAAGCAGATTTAGATTTGGGACATTATGAACGCTTTATTGATGAAAATCTTCATCAATATTCGAATCTTACAACAGGAAAAGTATACTGGAATGTCATCAATAAAGAACGAGAAGGAAAATATTTAGGACAAACTGTTCAAGTAATTCCACATATAACAGATGAAATCAAAAACTTTGTGATTCAGGCTGGAAAACACGCTCAAGCTGATTTTGTGATTACTGAAATTGGGGGCACAACAGGAGACATTGAAAGCTTGCCATTTTTAGAATCAATTCGTCAAGTGGCTTTAGAAGTTGGACGAAGCAATTGTATTTTCATACATGTTACTTATGTTCCCTATATATCTGGCAGCAAAGAATATAAATCAAAGCCAACGCAACATTCTGTGAAAGAATTACAATCCTATGGAATTCATCCCGATATCATAGTATGTCGATGTGACCAGGACATTCCTTCTTCTGTTATTGATAAAATCAGTTTATTCTGTAACGTAGAAAAACGATGTGTTATTCAAAATAAAACATTAGATTCTTTATATGAAGTACCTTTGATGTTAGAAGAACAACACTTAGCCGATATCATTTGTGAAAAAACAAATTCTGAAATTCGTAAACCAGATTTAAAAGAGTGGTGCCAAGTTGTGGATCGTATTCACAATGTCACAAATAAAGTCACAATTGCCTTGGTTGGAAAATACGTTGCCTTGCACGATGCCTATCTAAGTGTCAGTGAAGCCTTATATCACGCTGGTTTTTCTCTTTCAAGTGAAGTGGATATTCGCTGGATAGATTCTGAAAATATTGAAAATCAAGACTTAGATGAAGTTTTTGAAGGTGTGAATGGAATCATTTTACCTGGTGGATTCGGTAATCGAGGAATTGAAGGAATGATTCAAGTCGCAACGTATGCCTATAATAAAAAAATCCCTTATTTAGGAATTTGTTTAGGAATGCAGATTGCTGCTATTTCTTTTGCCCGTAATGTTTTAGGCTATCAAGATGCTAATAGCTATGAATTCGATCCTGCAAGTCAACATACCATTATTGATTTTATGGAAGATCAAAGCAATGAAATACGAAAAGGTGGAACAATGCGATTAGGTTCTTATCCATGTGCAATCGTTCCTGGTTCTATTCTTGATGAATTATATGGCCAGCAAATGATTGATGAACGTCATCGTCATCGTTATGAATTTAATAATTTTTATCGATCTGAATTTGAACAAAATGGAATGAAAATTTCGGGTACTTCTCCAGATAAACAATTAGTTGAAGCCATTGAAGCACAAAATCATCCATTCTTTGTTGGTGTACAATATCATCCTGAATTCAAATCCAGACCCAATCGGGCACATCCATTGTTTATTGGATTAATTGCAGCGAGTTTAAAAAAGTAGATTCTTTTTCGAATCTACTTTTTTAATGCGCTTATTTGATATAAAATAAATGATGGAGGAAAATTTATGAAGATTGTAGATGAATATTTCGGATGCGATGTATTTGGCCCCAATGCGATGCAGAAATATCTTCCCCATGCCGTATATCGACAAATGATAGATGTCATGGAAAACGGAAAAGAACTGCCTCCTGAAATTGCGGATACCGTCGCTAACGCAATGAAAGACTGGGCCATGGATAAAGGCGCCACACATTACACACACTGGTTTCAACCCATGACAGGAATCACAGCTGAAAAACACGATGCCTTCATTAATCCAACGGGTCCTAACTCTGTTATTAGTGATTTTCGTGGAAAAGAATTAATCAAAGGTGAACCAGATGCTTCAAGTTTTCCAAGTGGAGGACTAAGAGCCACTTTTGAAGCAAGAGGATATACAGCCTGGGATCCTACTTCTTTTGCATTTGTGAAAGAAAATACATTATATGTCCCTACTCTTTTCTGTTCCTATGACGGTTCGGCACTTGATAAAAAAACACCTTTATTGCGTTCATTAGACGCTTTAAATAAAGCTGCCGTTCGTCTATATAATTTGATGGGATACAATATATCTAACATTCAAACAACTGTAGGACCAGAACAAGAATATTTTTTAATTGATGAAGAATTATATAAACAAAGATTTGATTTAGTTATTACAGGACGTACTTTATTTGGTACTTCGCCTGTAAAAGGACAAGAATTAGATGATCACTATTTTGGAAATATTTCCCAACGCGTAAAAGCCTTTATGGAAGAAGTCGATCAAGAGCTTTGGAAATTAGGTGTTTTTGCCAAGACAGAACACAAAGAAGTGGCTCCTTGTCAATTTGAATTAGCACCTGTTTATACGGCAACGAATTCTGCCAATGATCAAAACCAGATCACAATGGAAATATTACAAAAATGTGCTAAACACCATGGATTGGTTTGTTTACTTCATGAAAAACCATTTGAAGGTGTAAATGGATCTGGTAAACACAATAACTGGTCTTTTTCAACTAATGAAGGAGAAAACGTATTAGAACCTGGAAAAAATCCAAAAGATAACATTCGTTTTCTGGTTACATTAGCTGCAATTATTAAAGCGGTCGATGAATATCAGGATTTGCTTCGAATTTCAGTGGCTACAGCAGGAAATGACCATCGATTAGGCGCTAATGAAGCCCCTCCTGCAATTATTTCTATTTATTTAGGTGATGAATTAACAGCTATTTTAGAATCCATTGAAAAACATGAAGAATATACCGACAATATTGATCGTGAATTGATTTTGGGAGTGGATTTTCTTCCACCAATTGCCAAAGACACAACCGATCGAAATCGAACAAGTCCATTTGCCTTTACTGGAAATAAATTTGAATTCCGTATGTTGGGCTCTTCTTTAAATATTTCTTGTCCAAATACGATTTTAAATACCATAGTGGCTGAAGAAATGACTCAATTTGCGGATGAATTAGAAGCCAAAAATCCTAAAGATTTAAATGCAGCTTTAATGCATATTGTTCGAAAAACCATTCGCAATCACAAACGAATTATTTTCTCTGGAAATGGATATTCTCAGGAATGGAGAGAAGAAGCTTTATCACGTGGGTTGCTGGAATTAAAGAAGACACCAGATGCACTTGTACATTATACAGATCCAAAAAACATTGCGTTATTTGAAAAACATAAAGTATATAATGCTTCTGAATTACATGCCCGTGAAAATATTTTGCTGACAAATTATTATCAAGTTATTTTAATTGAAGCTAAAACAATGTCTTATATGCTTCGTAAACAAATTTTACCTGCTGTTTTCAATTATGAAGCAAAACTGGCAACAATTATTCAGACAAAGAAAAACAGTGGCATTTCTTCTCCAATGGAAGAAAAGATGTTAAAGAACATCGATAAGCCACTTGAATTGGTATCCAATCATTTGGATGAATTAGAAAAAATGATTGATTTTTCTTTTGAAAGTGAAAAAGAAGCGGCTCGCTTTGCAGCGGATCAAATGCTGCCGCTTATGGAAGCCATTCGAGCATTGACAGATTCCATTGAAAAAAATGTATCCAAAGATGACTGGCCAATTCCAGACTACAACGAAATCTTATTTAAGGGGCTGTAACGAATAGTTGAGTTTTTACAAATTCGAGGGGTTACAGCACCC
>NZ_JBJEEY010000088.1:0-9694 GCF_051873555.1 Floccifex sp.
ATTTTATTTCAATCTTTCTTTTATTTCATCTTCTTGTTGAAGATGACCAATTAATAAAGAAGAATAAACATCATGTTGTTTCTGATTCTCTTTTACTTTCTTTTCATCATAATTGGCATAACAATACTGACAAAAATGCGAACAACTATTATAGACACCAATATCCACCATTTCCACACAACCACATTTACGAGCTTTCCATGGTTTATATATTTTATTTGTCAATTCAAAAGCTTTCTTTGCCGATAAACAAACATCTTGTTCAAATCCATATTCCACTAAATTCTTTTCTTCAAAACAAGTTTTTATTTTCATATGATGACTATGAGCAATCTTAGAAAAAGTATTTCCTATTATTTTATAATCTTCTTCTTTTAATTCTTTATATTGTAAAGAATTCTTATGTTTCTTTACATTTTTATATTCATCTAAAAAAGAAATAATTACTTCTTCGATATCATTTTCTAATAAAGAACACAAACGAGAAAAAGCTTTAATGTGATAATCTATCGTATATATATCATTCATAAAAATAGGATCATATCGAAGGACTACTTTATCTTTTCCTAGAATTTGTGAACACAAATGAATAGCTTCAATAATTTTTGTTTTATCTATCACAAATGGTTCAATATCTTTATGATACCCCGTTATAGTTACATGTAAATAAATGGGAATATGAATTTGTTCTAAATAAGGAAGTAAAGGAATCGGATTTTTTGTACAAAATAAAATTAAGTCCACATCTCTAAAATAAATACGACTAATCTTTTTTTCATAAAACGGATTTCTTACATCAATATATCCTTCTTTATATCGATTCATAAACCATTCCATATAAAACGCAACTACATCACATCTTCCACTTGCCATCAAAATCATATATATAATATAAAAAGAGCTTACGCTCTTTTCAATAAATTATTAAAATTTAAATCAAAATCAATTTTTTCATTTTTGATTTTTTGAATCACTTCCATCGAATGATTTAAAGTAGAAATATAATTTCTAGAACCAATAGCCCATTCAATGGCATCTATACCATCACTTTCAATCAATAATTTATGAGAATCAATTTTTTTAACCACTTCATTGACAGCTTCATCCACTCCCACAGAAGGACCAATGGTAAAATAATCCATAACTTCATCATATTCTTCTATATAATCCATACAAGAATACCAATGCGAAATATAAATATTCTTATATTTCTTTAATATTTCTAAAGCCTCTTTTTCCATTCCCTTAATATGAAGAATCACTGGTTTATGATAGTCTTGTGCCAATTGTAATTGTTTTTCAAAAACACCCATTTGAACATCCATATCCACATCACACCACGTATTATCCAAGCCAATTTCTCCAATAAATTGTGCCTGTTTTAATAAAGGTTCCATATCTTCAAAAGAAATAGTATCTGCTTTCCAGGGATGAATGCCAATACTTGTATGAAAAAAATATTGATTTAAATACGATTGAATTTGATGATATTCTTCTATATTACTAATATTACAAATTCCTTTTAAAGAATATAATTGAAACTCTTTAAATAATTCATCGGATATATGAAAATGTGCATCATACATTGTTTTCACCCTTTAATAAATCAAAAATATTTTTTTTCAAAACACCTTGATCAAACAACCAATCCCGACTCTTTGTGATTCCTTCTAAATGAATTTCTTTGATTAAAGTAGCAGGCCTATGACTTAAAATTAAAATACGATCCGCTAAATATAAAGCCTCATCAATATCATGAGTCACTAAAATTGTTGTCCGATTATAATTCTTTCGTAAATCCAGTAACCAATCTTGCATATCATTTCTTGTGATGACATCCAATGCTCCAAAAGGCTCATCGAGTAATAAGATATCGGCTTTACATAAAGCCGTTCTTAGAAAAGCCGCTCTTTGACGCATTCCACCCGATAACATAGAAGGATATGCATCTTGATATCCATCCAAGCCAAATATCTTAAATTCTTTTAAAGCATTTTCTTTGGCTTTTTTATCATGATTGATTTGTCCATATAAAGTGACATTTTCCAAAATGGTTTTCCATTCCAGTAATAAATCACTTTGTGGCATATACGCAAAATGATCACTCAAACCATCGACTCTTTGTCCATCCACTTCAATGACACCGGATTCTTTTTTTAATAAACCCGCCAATATATTTAAAATCGTTGATTTTCCACAACCAGATGGTCCTAAAATTGCCACAAACTCTCCTTGTTTCACTTGAAAATCAATATGATTTAAAATCAATTGCCCATCAAAAGAAATTGATAAATCCTTTACACTTAGCTTCATATACATCCTATTCTACAAATTCATTCGTATATTGATCACTGGCTTCAATTTTATGATCAATTAAACCATATTCAAACATGAAATCCGTATAATTATCCCAGACTTCATCTTTCATAACACCCCAGGAAACATCTGGTGCATATTGCGCTGATAAATATTCTTGTGATTTTTTCAAGAACTCTAAATCCACATCACTTAAAGCTACATCATGTAAAATTTCAGCGGATTCATCTGGATTTTCAATAGCATATTCATACCCTTTTTTTGTTGCTTCCATAAATTTCTGACAAATATCACTGTTATTTTCAATCATATCGTTATTTGTGATAATAACAGGAGTATAGTAATCCAATCTGGAATCCAATTCATTACATGGAAGATAATTCACTTCATATCCATCCATAATCGCTCTTAAAACAGCCCATCCATAGAATTCCCATTGAATATTGACTTTATTTTCACCTGTTTCACTTGATAAACCAGCAATACCCGATCCATCCGCTCCTACAATTGTTAATTTAGAAAAATCAGCCTCTTCTTTTTTCATAACCGCCTGAATTACAGCTTCTTCACTTGGAGCACCCCATCCAGCATATGTTTTTCCTTCAAAATCTTTGGCACACGTAATATTGGCATCTTTTAAAGACACAAAACCAGATGTATTATGTTGAATAATTGTCGCAATGGTTTTAATTGGTAAAGCTTCTTGGGCCGTTAAAGCATAGGTTACATCTTCCTGATAAGACACACCAAAATCTGCTTTTCCAGTAGCTACCATACTAGTAGTCGCATTATCGCCTGGTTCAATAATTTCTACATCCAATCCAGCTTCTTCATAATATCCTTTTTCTTTAGCTACATAGAATCCAGTATGATTTGTATTAGGTGTATAATCCAGCATTAAAGTCACTTTTGTTAAGTCAGAATTCGATGAAGTATCTTGATTTGAACTACAAGCTACCATAGACAAAGCCATTACAAACGATAAAAACACAGAAACAATTTTTTTCATTTTCTTTTTCTCCTTTTCAAATGAGGGAACAATATATATTCAATCAAAGACATAGCCAGATTCAATAAAATGCTCCATAAAATAATCATTACCACACAAGCAAATACTTTATCTAACATATAACCATTTTTGACACGTAACATATAATAACCAAGTCCAGCACTGCTTGAAAGCCACTCTCCAACAATGGCTCCTCCAATACAATATGTCGCGGCTACTTTGAGTCCCGAAAACAAACCCAAAGCCCCAGCTGGTATTTTTACCATTTTATAGATTTGAAACGTATTGGCACCAAAACTCTTTAATAAATTAATTTGATTATTGTCCACTTGTCCCAATGCATCACAAAATGAAATCGCAATGGGAAAGAAACACATAAAAATCACAATCAATACTTTAGGCGCCAAACCAAATCCCAGCCAAATCGAAAACAAAGGCCCTAATACCATAACAGGAACCGTTTGTGTCACAATTAAATATGGATAAATACTGGTTTTAAAGGATTTGGACATATCCATTCCAATAGCAATTATAATCGATAAAACAGTACTGATTCCTAAACCAATTAAAGACTCTTTTAACGTTACCATGGAATGCATCCATAAAATACTAAAATTATCAACAATCGCTTTTATAATTTTTGAAGGAGCAGGAAGAATATATAAACTAATACCAAATAGTTTTACACAACCTTCCCAAAGACAAAGTACAATCACGAACACAACAATGGGCATGACATATTTCTGTTTGTTTTTCACAACATCCTCCTTCCTATAAAAAAAGACGCCACAAAGGACGCCACTTCAAACTTTGATATGACTCCCTACGCTAGTATTAACTAGATCAGGTCATAAGGGATTGGAAACCCATCTCAGCTAAAAGCACCCCTGTCACGACAAATGATTTACTTGTACACATAATTATACGCTTGTTTTATAGAAATCACAAATTACAAACCGTATATAAAGGAATATTTACATCTTCCAATAATTCAACAAAGAAAATCGAACAGCCATTTCTGGTTAATTTTTATCATAAAAAGCCCTCAAACTCTGCAAACGAACATTTCCTTGTGCTTTTACCTCAATCGGAATAATTTGTTTACCCTTTTAAATGATAAAATCCTGTTCAAAAGTCGCTTTTTCTGTTCCAAAATAATACGGAATATAATCTGTTTCAGACAATATCTGTTGTAGAACAAATTGCTCACTCAAAGCCCCTTTGAACTCCACAAAAATTTCATTCCCTTCTAAAATGGAATACACATCCAATCCACTAAGTGCTCCCAACAAACCAATATCCACCATAAAAAGCTTATAAGAGCTAAAGTCTTTATAAGCCGATAAAGGTACATGCGCTTTATTTACTTTATAAATCAATCCGCTATCTTGAAGCCACTGAATTGCAACCTCAAATTCACTACTACGTGCTCCTTTTTTTATTTGTCTAAAAAAGAATTTTTTATTTTCTTTTGCTAATTGCATCGGAATTGACTCCCAAACCATATTGATTCTAGGTAATTCCTTTGCACCTATATGCTTACCAAAATCCCCTTTATCCTGTAAAACAATAGAATTTTGAATATCACGAACGCCTTTATAATCCCTCGTTTGCGAAAAATAATTCACAACTTCAGGCATTCCACCAATATAGTAATAATTCTTTAGCCACATTATATATTTATCCGAAAACAAATGAATTAGATTATAATCTTTTGATTCTAATGTTCTAGCTAATCCTTCTTCTTCCATAGCATAAAGACATTCTCTATAACTCATTGGATGAAGATTCAATACATCCACTTTTCCCACTGGATACGATACATTTTCATGCAACGCAACACCCAATAATGAACCAGCTGCCATGACATGATATTCATTGGCATCTTCACAAAAATATTTTAACGATTCTAATACTTTAGGTGCATTTTGTATTTCATCAAGAATAATCAAAGTATCTCCAGGAGTAATCGTTACGCCCGTTTCAATATTGAAAGCCATCAAAATACGTTGAATATCATAATCCATTTCAAAAACATCTGCCATTCGTTTATTATTATAAAAAGAAATATAAGCAACTTTTTGATATTCCCTGCTTCCAAACTCTTTCATCAACCAGGTCCTACTTGTCTGGCTCCCATAATAATAAGCGGTTTTCGATTCACTTTTTCTTCCATTTCACTAAATCATCAAACGCAAAACGCTTCATAAAACCACCTCAATTATAGGATATACATTTTTTCGGGCCTAAAATTATCCATTCTTTACATTTTTTCTGACCTAGATAAAACAAGCCATATATAAAGGTAAAGAAATAATACCATTTTCACTGACACCTATATTTCCATCTATGAATTTATATCCATATTCTATTTCTTTATTTTTCATAATAGAATTCAAAGAATTAGCTTTTGTATTAGAACTCTTTACTTCAATTGGAACAATTTTTCCATCCACCTGAATCAGAAAATCCAATTCCTTTTTCTTTGTTTCATTTTTATAAAAATATAAAGAATAACCCTTTTTGTAAAGAGCATCCGCTACTGCACACTCATACAATCCCCCTTTTGTATTTCCTGTAAGCGAATTTTCTATAATACGTTGTTTCAAAGAAAAATCTTTCATTGCCATCAACAAAGACAAATCCGTTGTATATACTCTAAAAAAATCTTCCCTTGAATAATCTTCTAAATCATATTCTATATTTGTCACTAATTTACACAAATGAACGATATTTGATGTAACTAACCATTCTATACTTGAATAATATTTTTGTGCCCTGGCACCTTTTTCAATTTCTTTATATTGAAACTTATGATTTTCTTTATCCAGTAATTGCCTTGCCAAAGTAAGATAACACTTCTCTGCCTTTATTTTTTCTTCTGCCGTTGCATAATGCGCAATATCATATTGATAACCCTGAAGCAAATTTCTTTGGATTTTATCCACTTCCCTGAAATCCTTTACATCCACATATTTCTGTACAGCTTCTGGCATACCACCAATAGCAATATATGTTCTATAATACGCCATCATTTGTTTGTGAATGGAATCAGGAATAACCATTTTATTTTCAAGAAACGATTTTAAAACAGAAATCATGTCTGTATGCATCCCCATTCCCCATAGAAATTCTTCAAAATCCAAACCATACATATTCAAATAATCAACATAACCTACCGGATAAGAAGAAGCTCTTTTATAATCAATTCCCAAAAGAGAACCCGAAGCAATAACATCAAAACGATTATCAATCGCCCAAAACTTTAGTGAAGTAATTGCCTGCTGACATTCCTGAATTTCATCTAGAAAGATTATAGTCTTTCCTGGAATCATTTTTTTATCTGGAAAACGAAAACGCATTGCCATTATCATATGATCAACCGTTAGATCTTGTGAAAAAATCTCACTAGCAGAAATCATTTGTTTGAAATTAATTTCTAATATTTCTTCATAATTTTCTTTCGCAAATTGTTCAATAATAAAAGTTTTCCCTACTTGCCTGGCACCCTGTACCACAAGACATTTTTTATCTTTATGATTGACCCAATATAAAAGCTGATCCATAATTTTTCTTTTTAACATATTTTTTACCCACCGTTATTATAATTCCAAAATGTTTATCTATCAACATTTTGGACATCTATTTTGTATGGTTCATCAACATTTTGGAAATTTTTATGCAAAATAAAAAACTCCAATGGAGTTTTATTTCTTAGGCAGCTGTGCCAATATAATAGCTATAAAAATTAAAACACAACCCAAAGTTTCTCTTAGTGTTAAAGTTTGTCCCAGTAATAACCAGGAAGCCAGAACACAGAATACCGATTCTAAGCTCATGATTAAAGAAGCAATGGTTGGATTTAAATCTCTTTGTCCAATGATTTGCAGTGTATACGCAATTCCACAAGAACAAATTCCTGCATAAAGAATGGAAACCCAGGCCGATGCATTGAATTGATAAATCCAATTCGAATCAACTTCCAAAAACAACATAGGAATCGCTGTTAAAATACCACAAACCAGAAATTGAATACAGGAAAGTCTGACACCGTCTACTTTTGGGGAAAAATAATCAATTACTAAAATTTGAATCGCAAAAACAGGTGCACAAATAATAGTTAATAAATCATAGAATTCAATTCGAAATTCTCCATGAATGCATAAAAAATACAAACCCATGACGGCTAATAGTACACCAATCCAGATATTGATTCCACATTTTTTCTTTAGAAACAAACCAAAAACAGGGACTAAAACAATATAACAAGCGGTTAAAAAACCTGCTTTAGAAGAAGGGGTTCCAAAATATAAACCCAATTGTTGAAGATTAGTTGCCACAAATATTAAAGACCCTGAACAAATTCCTCCCAAAATCAAAGTCTTGTAATCTTGTTTTGTTTCTGGTTTTTTCGATAAACCAAATCGATCTAATAGAAAAATTACTGGAATCAAACAAAGACTTCCAATAAAACAGCGAATACTATTAAAAGAATATGGACCAATGGCTTGGCCTCCTTCGCTTTGAAACACAAAACTAATTCCCCACAATAAAGCAGCAAAAGCCAATAAAAATGAATTTCTTACTTTTTTACTCATGAATAAGATTATAGAAAAAACAAAGACAAAATTCAAATGATTTATAAAAAAATGTCATAACATATTTTATTTTTTACAAACTCATAAAAAGTGATATGATTAACACGAAAAAGGAGGACAACATGAATAATTTTACTTACTCCATTCCCACAACCATTCACTTTGGGAAAAATCAAATCACGCATTTAAATGAACTCAAAGAAAGTGGAAATCGCGTCTTACTGGTTTATGGATCTGGAAGTATTAAAAGAACTGGTATCTATGATGAAGCCATGAATATATTAAAAGAAAATCACATGGATGTTTTTGAACTAGCCGGTGTTGAACCCAATCCACGTATTGAAACCGTTCGAAAAGGCGCACAAATCTGTAAAGACAACCAGATCGATATGGTTTTAGCCATTGGAGGAGGCTCTACCATTGACTGTGCTAAAGTCGTAGCTGCCGCTGCTGTATATGACAAAGATGCCTGGGATCTAGTGATTCATCCAGAATATATCCAAAGT
The DNA here is from genome assembly GCF_051873555.1 of Floccifex sp. GTDB lineage: Bacteria > Bacillota_I > Bacilli_A > Erysipelotrichales > Erysipelotrichaceae > Floccifex. The sequence goes on from NZ_JBJEEY010000088.1 coordinate 8,430, forward strand.
GCTTTACCCATTTATACTGTATTAACACTATCGGCAACGGGTTCCGAAATGGATCCATTTGCGGTTATTTCAGACCTGACAAAAAATGAAAAACTAGGTACAAGAGCACATTGTCTATTCCCTAAAATGTCTATTTTAGATCCAACTTATACATTTACGGTTTCTAAAAAACAAACGGCATCGGGTGTAGCTGATATGATGTCTCATACATTTGAAAACTATTTTAATAACGTAGAAGGAACACAGATGCAAGCCGGTTTTGCGGAATCCATATTACGTTGCTGCATTCAATACGGCCCTATTGCCTGCAATCAACCCGATAACTACGATGCCAGAGCCAGTTTAATGTGGTGTTCAAGCTTTGCGATAAATGGAACCATTAAATTAGGATGCGAAGTCAAATGGTGTATCCACCCCATGGAACACGAATTATCGGCTTTCTATGATATTACACACGGACAAGGGCTTGCCATTTTAACACCTGTCTGGATGGAATATATATTAAATGAACAAACAAGTGCTCGCTTTGCCCAGATGGCACGTAATGTCTTTAATATTACTGAAAACGATGACATGAAAGCTGCTCAGCTTGGAATCGATGCATTAAAAACATTCTTTTTTGAAACCATGCACCTTCCAAGAACACTAAAAGAAGTAGGAATCACAAATAAAGATCAATTTGAAATCATGGCAAAAAAAGCCTATCCAAAATGTAAAGGAAGCTTTGTTCCACTATCTCAAAAAGATATTATTCAAATTTTTGAACGGTCTTTTGAATGAAATACAAACAAAAAATAAGACAATACGGACAAGATATTCTTTCATCAAAATCCATGGACATTGAAAAAAAATGTATACAACATGGAAGTCAAACCGTCTTTGAGCATTCGATACAAGTCGCTCGCATGTGTTTATATCTCAATGATTGTTTACATTTACATTTAAATGAAAGAATTCTGATTCGTGGGGCTTTGTTGCATGATTTTTTCTTATATGACTGGCATGACAAACAAAAATGGCATTGCTTCCATGGCTTTCGCCATCCCTATTTTGCATTAGAAAATGCCAAAAAAGAATTTGAAATCGATGACATTACAGCCGATATGATTATCAAACACATGTTTCCATTGATTCCCATTCCCCCAAAATACAAAGAAAGCTGGCTACTTTGTATTGCCGATAAAATATGTGCATCCAAAGAAACCATAAAACATAAAGTAGGCGATAGACTTTAAAATCTACCGCCCCTTATCAAACCGTACGTG
>NZ_JBJEEY010000089.1:0-9622 GCF_051873555.1 Floccifex sp.
CTTCATCAGCTCATGTGAAATCTTTCACGATTTTCACTCATTTATATTCTACTCCGAAATTTGTGACTGTCAATTAGATTGTGAAATGATAAACAAATTATTTTTTATATTTTTTTCACAAATAATCACTTGTGAAAAAATTAATTTATGATTGATTTTCCTATTTTACTGTGTTAATGTAAGTGAGTAAAACGGAGGAATCTAAAATATGACAAAAAAAGTAGTATTAGCCGGTGCATGTCGTACTGCCATTGGAAAAATGGGTGGTGCTTTAAGTAATACACCAGCTGCTGAATTAGGAGCCATTGTTATTAAAGAAGCTCTAAATCGTGCAGGTGTTAAACCAGAACAAGTTGATGAAGTATTAATGGGATGTGTTATTCAGGCAGCTCAAGGACAAAATGTCGCTCGTCAAGCTTCTATCAAAGCTGGTCTTCCTATTGAAGTCCCTGCTGTTACATTAAATGTTGTTTGTGGATCTGGATTAAAATGCGTTAATGAAGCTGCTACAATGATTTTAGCAAATCAGGCAGATATCGTTGTGGCTGGTGGTATGGAAAATATGTCAATGGCTCCATATGCTATGACAAAAGCTCGTTTCGGTTATCGTATGAACAATGCCACTATCATTGATACAATGGTAAATGATGCATTAACAGATGCTTTCAATAACTATCATATGATGATCACAGCTGAAAATGTTTGTGACAAATATGGAATCACTCGTGAAGAATTGGATGAATTCTCTGCAAATTCACAACAAAAATGTGAAGCAGCTATCAATGCTGGAAAATTTGATGATGAAATTGTACCAGTTCCTGTAAAAGTGAAAAAACAAATTGTTGAATTCAATAAAGACGAAGGTCCTCGTGCTGGAACAACAGTTGAAACATTAGCAAAATTAAAATGCTGTTCAGGAAAAGCTGGAGGATTGATTACAGCTGGTAATGCTTCAGGAATCAATGACGGAGCTGCTGCTATTGTTGTTATGTCTGAAGAAAAAGCAAAAGAATTAGGTGTTACACCAATGGCAACTTGGGTAGCTGGTGCTTTAGGTGGAGTTGAACCAGAAATCATGGGTATCGGTCCTGTTGCAGCCGTTAAAAAAGTATTTGCTCGTACTGGATTAACAATTGATGACATTGACTTAGTCGAAGCCAATGAAGCTTTTGCGGCTCAATCCATTGCTGTTGCCCGTGACTTAAACTTTGATATGTCTAAAGTAAATGTTAACGGTGGAGCTATTGCTTTAGGACATCCAGTTGGAGCAAGTGGATGCCGTATCTTAGTTACTTTATTGCATGAAATGCAAAAACGTGACGCAAAACGTGGTTTAGCAACTCTTTGCATCGGTGGTGGAATGGGTTGTGCTACAATCGTTGAAAGATAGTTTCAGTTTTTCAGGTAAACCTTACGGTTTACCTTTTTTTATGACAAAATAAATTTACAATAAAGATAAGAAGAATTTCAGGAGGTGAAAAAAATGTTACATGAAATTCAATTTACTTCTTTCAATCAAAGAGACACTGTAACAGGATGGATTTATGTTCCAGCTTGTAAACCAAAAGGAATTGTTCAAATCATTCATGGATTTGTTGAACATTCTCGTCGCTATTTTCACATGATTGTTACGTTAATGGAAAATGATTTTATTGTTGCGGCCAATGATCATGTAGGACACGGACAAACAGCTATCCAAAATAATACCTGGGGTGACTGGGGTGATACTGGTGTTCATACAATGATGGAAGATGAACACACTTTCAAATTATTGGTTCAAGAAAAATATGATAATCTTCCTTATTTTTTATTTGGACATAGTATGGGTTCTTTTATTTGTCGTGATTTTATATCGAAATATGGAAACGAATTGAATGGTGCCATTCTTTGTGGAACTTGTGGCCACTTTAAAAATGTAGAAATCGTGGCTTCTAAATTAAAAGAAGCCATTGATCAAGGAAAAGGAAAAGAAAGTAATCCAGCATTTACATTGGATTTATTAGGATGGATGGTTGAACGCTGTAACAATCCGAAATTAGGAAATGAATGGATTTGTCATGATGAATTTGTTCAAATAGATCATGCAAAGGATCCATTTGATGCTTTCACAAAACCAACAAATAATCAGTCTATGTATGATTTCTGTCAAATGATGATGATTATTCAAGGAAAAGAATGGGCTCAAAAAGTACCTGTTTCTTTACCAATTTATAATATAGCCGGTGATCAGGATCCTGTTGGAAATTATGGACAAGGCGTATATGAAACAAGTAATATTTTGATTGAAACAGGTCATTGTGTCCAGACAAAACTATATTCTGGTTATCGTCATGAAATTCATAATTACAAAGAAATTAAAAATGAAGTTGTACAAGGTATTATAGAATTTATTTGTAGTTGTTTATAAAAAAGATTTCCTCGTAATACGGGGAAATCTTTTATTAATCTAAATTTTTTAAAATGGATTCTATTTTATTTCCTTGTTGTAAAGACGTATCCTGAATAAAAATCAAATCTGGCATTTTACGTATTTTAATTCGTTTTGCTAAAGTAGAACGAATATATCCCTTTGATTTTTGTAAAATACGCATACCTGCATCATTTCGTTCTTGTTTTCCTAAAAAAGTAACATACACTTTTGCTATACTTAAATCTTTTGTACATTGTACATCTGTTACTGTCACAAAACCTAATTTAGGGTCTTTTAAATCAAATTGAAGAATATTTGAAATTTCACGATGCAAAATCATATCCAATCGTTCTTGTTTAACAGACATATTTAAACTTCCTGATCTTCATACATTTCAATAATATCATCAATTTTAATATCATTGAAATTAGCAATTGTCATACCACATTCAAAACCAGTATTGACTTCTTTAACATCATTTTCAAATCGTCGTAAAGAACCCAATTGACCTGTATAAACAACAATTCCATCACGAATTAAACGAATCTTACTGTCTCGTTTTGCAATTCCGTAAGTAACTTTACATCCAGCGATGGTACCAACTTTAGATACTTTATAAGTTTGTCGAACTTCAGCTTGTCCAATAACAACTTCTTCATAAACAGGCGCTAATAAACCTTGCATAGCAGCTTCTAATTCTTCCAATGCTTTATAAATGATGTTGTGTAAACGAATTTCAACGCCTTCTTCTTCGGCTTTTTTACGAATCGTGGCATTTGGTCGAATATTAAATCCATAAATCAAGGCATTCGAAGCCGTTGCCAACATAATATCGGATTCTGTAATTGTTCCAACAGTCGAACGAATAACATTTACACGAACATTTCCTACTTCTAATTTTTCAATGGAAGCTTTCAAAGCTTCTGCACTACCTTGAACATCAGCTTTAATTAAAATATTAATTTCCTGCATTTCACCTTGATCAATTTTGCGCGCCAAATCCTCTAAAGACATAGCCGATGTTTGATTTCGTTCTTTTAAAATTTGTTTTTCCAGACGATGAGAAGCTATTTCCTGAGCTTTTTTATAGCTATCATAAGCCATAAATACATCACCAGCTCTTGGTACATCATTCAATCCAATGATTTCTACTGGCATACTTGGTTTTGCACTTTTAATTTCCATTCCTTTATCGTTTGTTAATTTACGAATACGACCATAGCTTGTTCCAACTACAATACTATCTCCTGCATTTAAAGTCCCTCTTTGCACTAATAAAGTCGCAACAGGTCCTCTTCCTTTATCTAATTTAGCTTCTACAACGGTTCCACTTGCTAACTGATCTGGATTGGCTTTTAATTCCTGCATCTCGGCAACCAACAAAATTGTTTCTAACAAATCGGAAACGCCTTGGCCTGTTTTTGCAGAAATTGGAACAAAAATCGTTTCGCCACCCCATTCTTCTGGCATGACACCATTTTCTGCCATTTCCGATAAAATACGATCTGGATTGGCCCCTTGTTTATCCATTTTATTTACAGCAACAATAATCGGAACGCCAGCGGCTTTTGCATGGTCAATGGCTTCTTTTGTCTGTGGCATAACACCGTCATCAGCAGCAACAACAATAACAACAATATCTGTTACTTGTGCTCCACGTGCTCGCATTGCTGTAAAGGCTTCATGTCCAGGTGTATCTAAGAATGTAACTTTCTTCCCTTTTACACTAACTTGATAAGCACCAATATGCTGGGTAATCCCACCAAATTCTCCACTAGTTACATTTGTTTTACGAATTGTATCCAATAAAGTTGTTTTTCCATGGTCTACGTGACCCATAATGGTAATAATAGGAGGACGAGAAACTAATTTCGAATCATCTTCCTGGATAGCTTCGATTTGTTCTTCAATATTATCTTCTTCAATCACAACTTCTTTTTCCACTTCAATACCAAATTCCATGCAGACAATTTCAATGTCTTCATCACTTAATACTGTATTGATTGTGGACATATTACCCATCATGAATAAAAATTTGATAATTTCAGAACTTTTTTTGTGCATTAAATCCGCTAATTGACCCACAGTAAGTGAATCACTATACGTAATTTTTTTCACTTCTTCTCTACGAGGTGCACTTGGCATCCGATTGTTTTTTTGTGGCTTTCCCTTAAACTTTTTTCTGTTGTTGTTTTTATTCTGTTGCTGAGCCATACAATCACCTATCCTTTCATTTCACTCAAAATCGAATTCGCAAAACCTGAATCTACAATAGAAAAGGATTGTAAATTTTTTTGCGTAATTTGATTAAACAATATTTCATCTAATTCAATGCATTTTATTTGATAAAATGCACATTTATCTTTTAATTTCTTTTTTCGATTCTCTCCACATCCACTTGAATAAATCACTAATTTAGCTTCTTTGTTTTGAATAGAAGGAATCAGAAAACTCCCAAAACTGACTTTTCTGGCGCGAAAGGCCAATTGACAAAGAGAAACAATTTTATTCACGACAAAGCTCCATTAATTCATCGTAAATGGATTCTGGAATATCACATTCCAAAGCACGATTGAGTGCATGATTTTTCTTTGCCAGTTCAATTGTTGCCTTATTTAATTTTAAATACGCACCATGTCCATTTTTCTTTCCAGTAATATCAACAATAATATCTTGTTCTGGTGTACGAACAATGCGAATCAATTCTTTTTTGGGAAATCTTTCTTGTGTAACAACACATTTGCGCATTGGAATTTTTCTCATTTTATCTCCTAATCGTAATATTCATCATATTGTTCATAATCAATATCTTCATCCCAGCTATTTTCTTCCTCTTCATCATATTCTTCGATTTCAGCTAATTCTTCTTCCGAATAAATTGGTTGAAGCTGTTCAAATTTAGGTTTTTTGATAATGATTTCTTCTTCTTTTTCTTCAACTTTTTTCTTTATTGGTTCAACTATTTCTACTTTATTGGAAACCGATGCAAATTCTTCAAATTTTGAAGTATATTCACGATTAACAGCAGTTGATTTTTCTTTTCGCATTTCTTTAGCAATACGAGCTGCTTCTTCCATTTCATTAATTTTCTTTTCTTGTTCAACCGCAAATAAAGTATCTTCTTCATGTGAATCCGATTCATCGATGATTTCAGGTTCATCATATGTAAAATCTACTTCATCTAAAGAAAGAGCTTCTTGTTCAACATTCATTAATTCTTCAATTTTTTGTTTTTGTTTATAAGCTTTTTCTTTTGCTTTCTTTTCTTCATATTCTTTTTGCATTTCCTTAGCAATGCTCATATAATCGATACCCAATTCTTTCATTTCAGATTCTGATTTGATATCAATTTTACGATTTGTTAATTTGACGGCTAAACGAGCATTTTTTCCTCGTTTTCCAATAGCCAAAGACAATTGATTATCTGGAACAACAACAATCAATCCATCTTTTACATGATCATTTGGAATAACGGCAATTCCTTCAGATGGACTCAAGGCATTTGAAATTAAGTTTGTAATGTTGTCTGACCATTCAAAGATATCAATTTTTTCTCCATGTAATTCATTAATAATAGCTTGTACACGAGCTCCTCTTGGTCCAATACAAGCCCCAATTGGATCAATGTTTTCATTATGTGAATAAACCGCAATTTTACATCTTTCACCTGGATCACGAGCAATCGCTTTGATTTCAATAATTCCGTTAAAGATTTCTGGAACTTCTTTTTCAAATAAGCGACGAACTAAAACTGGTGTTGCACGAGAAACTAAAACTTGTGCACCTTTTGTTTCTTTATTTACTTCAGAAATAATAACTAATATATTTTGTCCTTCTTTATAAACTTCGTTTGGCATAGCTTGTGAACGCTTCATCATAGCTAATGTTTTTCCAATATTCACAATAATAAATTTTTCTTCGACTGTTTCAATTGTACCTAAAACCATTTCATCGATTTTATCGCAATATTCTTCGTATACCAATTGTTTTTCAGCTTCACGAATTTTTTGTTTCATGACATTTTTAGCTAAAACAACAGCAGCACGATCAAATCCTTTAAAATCGACTTTTTCACCAATCATGTCATCTAATTTTGCATTGGGATTGATTTTTTTAGCATCTTCTAATGAAATTTCCAATTCATCATCATAAACTTCTTCTACAACAATACGTTCATGATAAATTTCAATGTTCCCATTTACTATTTCAACACGAACATAGGCATCTTGAATATTAATTTGTTTTCGATATGCTTTTTGCATAGCTTCTTTTAAAGCTTCTTCTACAACTTCTTTAGGTAATTTGCGACCTGTTTGTACTCCCACCAAGGCAGCCGCTAAACTCATTTCTTGTTTCATTTTCTTCTCCTTATAGTTTTACTGCCGTCATAATTAACGCGATGTTGTCTTTATCAATTTCAATTGATTTTACTCGTGTTTTTTCACGATATGAAACTAAAATTTTTGTATCATTGACTTCTATTAAATCCCCTGTAACACAATCCAAACCTTGTTTTGGATTTATAAATTTAACATGGACATAACTTCCAATAGCTTGTTGAATTTGATCATCTGTTTTAAGTTCTCTTTCTGCACCTGGTGAACAAACTTCCAGCATATATTCTTTTTGATACCAGTCTTTTTTATCTAACATGGTAGAAATCACATCCGAACAAAGTGCACATGTATCTAAATCTACACTTCCATTAATTTTTTCGATGGAAATACGTAATAAAGGTGGATTTTGATTTGTCAGCCACTCTAATTCATATAATCGACAATCATTTTCAGTTAATAGTGGTTCAATCCATTCTTTTAGATGATCCATAAATGTCTCCTTTTCCAAAATGAAGGAGTGGTTTTACCCACTCCTTTTTTTCTATCGACAGTAATTTATCATATTTTTATAAAAGATTCAAGACATATTCTATCTATTTTGTTCAATTTCGATATTTCTCAAAATAATAGTCTCAATTAAATTGGCAGCTAATTTAGGATCATCGTTGCAAACAATATATTTATATTGATTCATTAATTTCATTTCTTTTTCAGCTTTAGCCAATCTTTGCTGCACAATTTCTTCTGCCTCTGATTTTCTTCCACGAATTCGTTTTTCCAGTTCTTCAATTGAAGGCGGAATAATAAATATACTGATTGCATCCGGACATTTTTCCTGTACTTGCTTAGCCCCTTGCACTTCAATTTCCAATAAAACATTTTTCCCTGAATCACGTAAGCGATTGACTTCTTTTAAAGGTGTACCATAATAATTTCCAACAAATTCAGCGTATTCTAATAATTCACCATTATCAACAGCCTTTAAAAACGTTTCTCTAGATACGAAAAAATAATCTTTTCCATCGATTTCTCCATTTCGAGGAGATCTAGTTGTCATAGATGTTGAATAAGCTAAATTCAAAGCGGAGTTTGTTTCAAAATATTTTCGAACGGTTCCTTTTCCTACCCCACTAGGTCCACTGATAATGATTAATAACCCACGTTTCATAAGACTCTCCTTTTTTCTTTCTATTCTACAAGTCCATATCCACACTGTCAAAGTATTTTTAATATGTTATAATAATTTGCGGAGGTTTTTATGGCTTTAGATGGATTATTATTACATACAATACAAAATCAATTAAAAAAAATGATTCCCTGCAAAATTGGAAAAATCCAAAACATAAGTGAAGAAGAAATTCAAATACATCTTCATGTACCTCAAAGTGGAAATCATAAATTAATTGTTAATGTTCATTCCAATACCAATCGACTCTATATAACATCTGGTAATACACAAATACAACAAAGTCCTTCTAATTTTGTAATGGTTTTGCGTAAAAATATTTCACAAGGAACAATTGATTCAATTGAACAAATTGGATTTGATCGCATTCTATGTCTTTCTATTACATCTTTAAATGAATTTCAAGATTTAGTTCATCATAAATTATATATAGAACTCATGGGAAAATATGCCAATATGATTTTAGTTAACAAAGAAAATATCATTATTGATGCTCTAAAACGAATTCCTGTTTATGAAAATTCAAAACGAACCATTCATCCAGGCGCTCAATATATTTTACCCGATCCTGGAAATAAACAAGATCCTTTTTCTGTAAATAATATAGATTTAGATATTTCTCTGGTAAAACAAATCTATGGATTTTCTCCTGTTTTATCAAATGAATTTCAATATCGAATGGTACAAGAAAATCAAAACTATGAAACCATTTTAGAAGAAGTCCTTCATTCAAATTCTTTATTTGTTTATCAAAAAGAATTTCATTGTATTGAATTAAGGCATTTGCATCAAGATTGTGTTTGTTCTTCTTTAATGGAAGGATTAGCGAATCTATATCAGGAAAATGAAACAAAAATTCGTTTAAAAGAACAAATGGGAGATGTATATAAGTGTATTTTAAAAGAAAAAAATAAAAGCTTAAAAAAATTACCTAAACTTGAAAAGAGTTTAATGGATTCTTATGATTATAAGAAATATCAGGAATATGGTGATTTATTGTTTTGTTATATGAATCAAATTCATAAAGAAAAAATTGTTTCTTTGCCTTCTTTTGAAAACAATGAAATCATTCAAATTCCAATTGATATGCGTTATGATTTAAAAGAAAATGCGAATAAATATTATCAAAAATATCATAAATTAAAACGAAGTCAATCAATTTTAAATGAACAAATTGATTTATGTAAAAAAGATATCGAATATTTTAGTCAACTTGAAGAACAATTTCTTCATTGTACAATTGATGATGCCTTTGAAATCAAAGAAGAATTAATCAATCAGAATCTTTTAAAATCAAAACAGCATTTGAAAAAGAAAAAGAAAAAGCCAAATTACTTACATCTTGTTTTTAAAAACTATGAAATTTTTGTTGGAAAAAACAATATTCAAAATAATTATATTACCCATCATATTTCTCGAAAACAAGATCTATGGTTTCATGTTAAAGATTATCATGGAAGTCATGTAGTATTGAAAAGTGAACAATACAATGAAGAAAATATTCGATTGTGTGCTAACTTAGCGGCTTATTTTTCAAAAAGTAAATACTCTGGTAGTGTTCCTGTTGATTATTGTCAGGTTTCTCAATTAAAGAAAGTACCAGGCTCTAAAATAGGATTTGTAACAATGAAATCTTATAAAACCATTTATATTGATCCAGATATTCCACAAATTGAACAAATAATAAAG
>NZ_JBJEEY010000090.1:0-9553 GCF_051873555.1 Floccifex sp.
AGTAAATCATCGATTTTATTTTTTATCTTTTTTTTCATAAATTTTTTACACTACCAACTGTCTTCATCATATAGAAAATCTCACTTGATTTCTACCAAGTTTAGTTGTCAATTTGTCAATAGATGGTTGCCAGGCACTTTATATAGCAAAACCGGCGTATTGTGTTTGAATTAATTGATAATATTTTCCTTTTTGTTTTAGTAAATCCCGATGATTTCCCATTTCAATAATATGACCGTGATCCATAACGACAATGATATCGGCATCTCGAATGGTACTTAATCGATGAGCGATGATAATACTTGTACGATTTTTCATAATTTCCTGCATTGCATTTTGAATGGCTTTTTCGGTTCTTGTATCTACATTCGATGTAGCTTCATCTAATATTAAGATTTTAGGATTGGCTACAAAGGCACGACAAATCGCTAATAATTGACGTTGCCCAGTGGATAATTTTTTTCCAGCACTTGTTAAATATGTTTCTAAGCCTTCAGGAAATTGTTCTATTAATTCTTGGCATTGACTCATTTCGATGGCTTTTAATATGTCTTCCATATTGGCTTGTTCATTGGCATAGATTAAATTCTGATAAATTGTATCGGAAAACAACAAAGTATCTTGTAAAACAATGGCTACATTGTTTCGAAGAGCCGATAAAGAAAGAGATTGAATATCCTGGTTTTCAATTTTAATTTGACCAGAATCAATGTCATAGAAACGCATCAATAAATTCACAATCGTTGTTTTTCCACTGCCAGTTGCGCCAACAAGTGCAATTTTTTTACAAGAAGGAATATTTAAAGAAAAATCTTTAATGACAGGTTTATCTTTTACATAAGAAAAATTCACATGATCAAAAGTCACGGATGTATCTTGATTTGAATTAAATTCTTCTCCTTTCATATTTTCTTCTTGTTCATCCAAAATCGTAAACACTCTTTCAGCTCCTGCAATTTCTGTTTGAAGTTGACCATATACTTGAGAAATTTCATTAATAGGTCGACTAAATTGCTTGGCATATACAATAAAGGCAGAAATCACACCAACTGATATATATCCCTTAATTGAAAAAATTCCTCCAAAAGCAGCAATAATCACAAAACCAATGTTTCCAATACAATTGATAACAGGTCCCATAACGCCACTAAAAGCATCGGTTTTTATACCGGCTTTAGTTAATTGATTGGCCGTTTGACAAAATCTTTCGATTGTTTTTTCTTGTTGATTATATGCCACAACAGAAGCATAACTGGAAATCATTTCTTCGACACAACCATTTAATTGTCCTAATAAAGCTTGTCGCAATCGAGAATGTTTTCGAACTTTTGCGGATAAGAAACGAGTCACAAAAACAGTTAACAGAACTGTAAAAAAGCTTAAAAAAGCGAGTTGCCAGCAATAATAAATCATCACAATAACCGTGCCTGAAATAGTTAATATTCCAGAAAACAATGAAGGAAGAGATTGTGAAATGGTTGTAGATATATTTTCAATATCATTTGTCATTGCACTCATCACATCTCCATGACTATGTGCATCTAAATACGAAACAGGTAAATTCATCATTTTTCCAAATAATTCTTCGCGTATTTGTTTGACGATTCGCTGGGATAAATGTGCACAGATGCGACCTTGAAAAAGTTGCGATAAACTATAGCATAAATAACTTAGTAACATAATAACAATCGTCTGATTTAAAATACCTTGTCTTTGACCAGAAATAATATCAATAACATGGCTTTGTTCACTGGGAGCATAGATTCCACTGAATGTTCCAGCCACAACTACTAAAAACATGGTTATCACTAATTTCTTTTCTTTTCCAAAATAGTTCAAAATTCTTTTTATGGTTCCTCCAATATTTTCAGCATATTCAACACTGACAAAACGAGACCCTCGATTCATTCCAGGAATATTTCTTTCCAGAATTCGGTTTTTATTGTCCATAGTCTTCCTCCTTACATTGCGATTGGAAAATATCAACATATGTTTTACTGTTTTTCAATAAGTCTTCGTGTTTTCCAATGGATTCAATTCTTCCTTTTTTTAAGACCACAATAAAATCGGCTCGCATTGCTGAGGCAATTCGTTGCGTGACAATAATTTTAGTTTGATGAAAAGAAGAAAGGGCATCTAGTAAATCTTTTTCTGTTTTTAAGTCTAATGCACTTGTCGCATCATCTAAAATTAAGATTTCTGCTTTCTTCACAATAGCACGAGCAATACAAATTCTTTGTCTTTGTCCACCTGACAAGCTCATTCCTCTTTCTTGTACCATTTGCTGATAATCTGAAATAAAGTGGGCTTGCGCAATAGAGGCAGCTTCTTGAATCTCTTCAAGACTTGTTTTTTCATTTCCCCAGGCAATATTTTCTTGAATCGTTGTGTTAAATAATTCATTTTTTTGTAGAACAATCGCAATTTTATCTCGTAATTCTTTTTGTTTATAGGATCTTACATCTATGCCATCGATAAGAATTCTTCCTTCATCTACATCATAAAAACGACAAATTAAATGCACTAAAGTACTTTTTCCACATCCAGTCGCTCCCAAAATAGCTACACTTTGTCCGGGTTTTATTTTTAAATTGATATTTTTTAATATTTTATGGCTATTCTTTGTATAAGAAAATGAAACATTTTGAAATTCAATTTCACCTTCTTGTTTCAAATTTTTTTGTGTTCCATCTTCAATTTGTGGTTCCTGGCATAACAATTCTTTTACACGCTTCCAGGAAACATAACCCCTGGAAATGTTTTGAAGAAGTATTGTCAAGGACATAATCCCATTTAATAATTGAGTTGTATATGTAATACCGGCCATGATTTGTCCAATAGACAAAATTTGAATCGCTCCTGCTTTTAATATCAACGCAATGACAATATAAATCAAAGCATCAATGATAGGATTCATAAACGCAAATATTAATAATACATGTAGTTGTGTATGAATTAAATTGTCATTGGCTTTTGAAAAACGAATTTTTTCATATATTTCTTTCACACATGCTTTAATAATTCGAATTCCCAATATGTCTTCTTGCAAAATAGAATTAATGGAATCTAGTTGAGATTGAAGTTGAAGAAATAATGGATTAGCTTTCCATAAACAATAGAGTAATGTACCCACAATAAAAGGAAAAGCCAATGTCACAATTTGTCCAAAAATAATATTGATTCGATACATAAAGAAAATACTTCCAGCTAATAATAAAGTCGTACGAATCATGCCTCGAACAAATAATGAAACAAAATTTTGTACTTGTGTAATATCGTTTGTCATTCTTGTGACTAATGAACCCGTTGTATATTGATCCACTTGTTGAAAAGATAAATTCATAATGCGCTTAAAGGCATCTTTTCGAATATCATTTCCAATGTTTTGTCCACTAATATGTACAAACACATTGTTCATGCTTCCACAAAGTCCTCCAAACAAAACAACACAAATCATGATGAATCCAAGTTTCCATACCCAATCCATATTTCCTTTTAATACGCCATCATCGACAATGCTGGCCATGATTGAAGGTTGAATTAAATCGACACAGACTTCACTAATCATGAATAAAGCGGCAATAATGGAATAGGGCAAATATCTTTTGATGTATTTCCACATAGTTCACCTATTTTTTTATTTTATCTTTAAATCGAATTTCCCAGTCACTTGTAACTTGGTCCAATAATCCAAGAAGAATTTCTTTTTCTTGTATATTTAAACAAGAAAACATATTTTCATGTCGCTTTTTTCGTATATCACTTGCCATTTGTGCCTGTTTCAAACCTTGTGATGTTAACGTTACATCTGTTGTTCTTCGATCCAATTGAGATATTTTTCTTTCAATGAAATGAGAACTTTCTAATTTAGACAACACTTCACTAACTGATCCCGGTTGAATGCCCAATATTTCTGTAAGTTTTCGCTGTGTCATAGGACCAGATTCCAATAAAACAATTAGAACCTGACTTTGACTTCCTTTTCCTTCAAATAAAGATCGCATAACGTGATTAATATTTCGAAAATGGATAATGAGCTCTTTATTGATGTCATGTTCATTCATAGTATGTCTCCTTTTCTTTAGGTACCTTGATATTAGCATAATCACCACCCTATATCAAGGTACCTTGACAAATTTGTAAAAATGATTTATTATTTTCTTGCGTGTAGCAAATGTGCGTAAATCCAGCACTTTCTATGCGTTTTTTTTTGCGAGTAGCTTATAAGCGTAAATCCAGCGTTTATAAGCTTTTTTTATGAAAGGACGGAAAGAAAATGGAAAATTCAAATCAATTTTTAGCCACAGAGAAAATAGGCAAACTTATGAAACAATACGCAATTCCTTGTATTATTTCTCTATTAGTTGGTGCTTTATACAACATCGTCGATCAGATTTTTATTGCCAATGCGACATATTTAGGAAGTTTTGGAAATGCCGCCAATACAGTAGTCTTCCCCTTAACAATTGTTGCCCTGGCCATTGCCGTTATGATTGGTGATGGATGCTGTGCTTTTGTCAGCATTTGTCTAGGAAAAAAAGAAATCCATGAAGCCAAACAAAGTGTTGGAAATTCTGTAGTGATGTGTATTATTTCGAGTTTGATTTTAAGTGCTATTTATTTAATTTTTTCAAAACAAATCATTACGATGTTTGGTGGAACCGTTAATGTCGAAACCTATGGATATGCCAAAGAATACTTCTTTTATATCACTTTAGGTATTCCATTCTATATGTTTGGACAAGCAATGAATCCTGTTATTCGAGCTGATGGAAATCCAAGATTTGCGATGATTGCCACTCTTTGTGGAGCCATTGTTAATATTATTTTAGATCCAATTTTTATTTTTATTTTTAAATGGGGCATGATGGGAGCCGCTGTTGCGACTGTTATTGGACAAATTGTTACAGCCATATTATCAATTTGGTATTTAACACATATGAAAATTATTCAACCAGCTATCCGTGATTTTAAAATCAATGTTTCAATTTGTTTACATACACTAATATTGGGAATTACAAGTTTCTTATCTCAAATTAGTTTGGTATTTTCAATGGCAGCCATTAATAATATGATTCGAAAATACGGGGCTTTAGATCCAGTCTTTGGACAAGAAATGTATGCGCAAATTCCTATGGCCGTCGTTGGAATTGTTATGAAATTTTTCCAGATTGTGATTTCTATTGTTGTAGGAATGGCAGCTGGTTGTATACCTGTAGTTGGATTTAATATTGGTGCCAATAAAAAGAATCGAGTCAAAGAATTATTCACAAAATTATTGTTGTATGAAGCACTTGTTGGATTCATTTCTTTAATCATTGTTGAATTCTTCCCTCAACAATTGATTAATATCTTTGGAGCCGCCAATGAAAGTAGTTACTATACAACATTTGCGATTAAAGCCTTTCGAACTTATTTATGCATGATTGTATTTGCATGTGTGAATAAAGCTTGTTTTATTTTCTTACAAGCTATGGGAAAAGCTATGGAATCGACTATTTTATCAATGGTTCGTGAAATTGTATTTGGAGTGGGATTTGCCTTAATTTTACCGAAATTTTTTGCCTTAGATGGTGTTCTATATTCTATGCCTGTATCGGATATTTTAACTTTTGTGATTGCATTGTATTTGATTATCAAAACATTCAAAGAATTGAAAGGAGCAAAATATGAACTATAAAGTCATTACTATTTCTCGTGAATTTGGAAGTGGAGGAAGAACCATTGGACGTAAAGTTGCCCAAGAATTAAATATTCCCTGTTATGATAGCGAATTAATTCAGAAAATCGCAACTGAAAGTGGTTTTAGTCCTGAATATATTCAAGAAGCCAGTGAATATTCTCCAAGTGGATTTTTATCTGCTGCTTTTTCCAATCGAGCTTTCGGGCCATCAAATGAAGATTATTTATGGAATCTTCAATATAAAGTCATTCAAGATTTAGCTTCACAAGGTCCTTGTGTCATTGTTGGACGCTGTGCTGATTTTATTTTAAAAGATACTACGGAATGTTTAAAAGTCTTTGTTCATGCGAGTTTAAAATTTAGAAGTAAGAGAATTTTAGAAGTATATGGTCAAAGAGAACAATCTATAGAACAAAGAATAAAAGATAAAGACAAACGCCGATCCGCTTATCATCGTTTTTATACCAATATGAAATGGGGACATGCCCAAAATTATGATATTTGTTTAGACAGTGGCCGCTTAGGCATTAATTGTTGTGTACAAACTATCATCCATTTATATAATAATAATGAACAGCCACAGTAGTGTATTACTGTGACTGTTTTGTACTTAGGATAACAGGCAAAAGAAGATATGATCGATTATCAGCTTGTGAGTATATCGTTGTAATACCAGAAAACTCTTTTCGTTTCATATCCATTTTATGCGTATACATCGCATTTCCTGTCCATACTTTTTCATAAGTAAGAATTTTATATAACTCATTCATTGGAAGTTTTCTCATCATTCCCATAATCAATTTAGGATTTTTTAAATAATGACTGATATCAACTTTACTTTTTAAATTAGAAGCAGTAAACTTGAAATCTTTTTCTGAAATGTTAACTCCTAAACGATATCCTTTAGGAATAATGATCGAAGTCGGCCATATTTCAATATTCGTTTGTGTTTTTTCTCCTTTTTTCAAAGGCTGAAGCTAGTCATGTGTATGATAAGGACGATACGGTAAACTTTTCTTTTCGTCGATCTTTCTATGAGACGCTCTAAACTCACTCATTATCCACAACTTCTAAAATATTTTATGCTATCTTAATTGGATGCCGAATGATAGTTTTCCATTTCTCTAAAGGAACTTTTCTTGCATCTGATAAATAAATCTCGTGATGTAAGCGATTTTTATTTATATCATTCGTATATCCGTTTTGTTCTAAATACATATCCATAAGACTAACAGTAACCGACTCATCATCAAAAGAACCTATATGCATCATTTGAACACATAATCCTTCATCAATGGTAAGAAACTGCACAGATGAACAATCTAGTTTCTTCTTTTTCGTTGTCATTTCTTTTGCCCAGTCAAAATCAGTTTTCGAAACAAAATCTGGCAAACGAATAACGGAAATCCAGTTGAAAGTTGATTTATTTGCATAATCTACATTCTGTACATCCTCTTGCCACCAAAAGCCCTCTAAAGGTGGAACAACAAATTTAAAAAATCCTTCCATTTTATAATCGGTCTTATAACTCATTTTTATAGTATATGCAATAGCATATAAAATATGAATGGATTGTTGATATGAACCTCCTTTCTCATTGGGATTGCCTTTCCCTTGAATCGCAATGTAATTAAATTTTGGAACATTTATAATTTCCGGTTTATTATTTGGCATATATAATTCTTTATATTCTTTCTTGAAATCAAATGTCATAGTTCCCTCAATGTTTTATATTGGACAACAAATTTCTGTCACAAATTCATCTGGGTTTTGTGTTTTATCGGGTCCGACATGATATATATTCATTATAGGTCCACTCATTTGAAATCCATTATCACAAATCCATTGCACTACATAAGCAATCACTTCACTGAATTGAGAATACGATCCTTTAAATGTAATACTGGCAACTGTTATTTCTTTTTCTGTTTTATAGACAATATGCTCTGTATTTTCTTTACATTCTTTGACTTCCACTTGTACTTCTACATCCACATATTCTTCTCGATATTCTTTATCATGTAAAATCGCCATACAAGATCCACAAGGCATCGTTTGTAGTTCCTGAAACAATAAATGCCACAATTTTCCTTCTTCCTGATAAGAAGGAATGATTTGTCGTACACTTGCAACATTTCTTTTAGGAATTATTTTCTTACAACAACTATATTTCATTTTATTATCCTTTCTAATTTTCTCTAGAGACGTGTTTAATAGTTGCAGACGATATTGCATTTCTTGAATTTGAAGCAACAATTCTTCTCTTTGTTTACAAAAAAAAGACTCCCATTCCTGCATATCATTTGATTCTATTAATTTTTGAATCCTGGCAAGTGAAAAACCCATGTCTTTTAACGCCTTGATTTTTGTCATCAACAACAACTGTGATTCATCATAATATCGATATCCATTGGCATGTACTTGCACAGGTTTAATCAAATTCATATCATCGTAATATCTTAACATGCGAACACTCACTCTAGATAGTCTTGAAAAATCTCCAATCTTTAACATAATTTCCTCCGAAGGTATTTTCAGTGTACTGTCTTACATCATGGTATAGTCAATTCTTTTTTTGAACAATCCTTCCTGGTTACAATAAAAATAAATAAATTTTACTCCATCGATTTTAAAATATGCTTCTGCATTTTGTTCTGGATACAATTTTACGAATTGAATTCGATTAGAAGATACAGCAGCAATAAACGAAATATAATGTTTTTTTGTCATTTCATGAGAAATCGAAACAAAATATTCATTTTCTATTTTTTGAATAGAAATAAAATGATCTTCATTTGTTTTCTGGGCTTGTAAAGAAGACAAAGATATTCCATGACAGTGAACCATACTTTCAGACAAAGTCCATAATACATTTCCACAAATGGGACAAACATAAAAATGAGCTTTTAAACAATTGCCTTGTTTGTTTGTAGTTTCAATTATTTGATTGGATAAAAATTCAAAAATAGACATTTGAAAGACACGAGCAATGGCTTCCATCATTTCTAAATCAGGACAACTTTTTGAAGTTTCCCATTTTGAAATGGTTTTATCACTAACATATAATTGTTTTGCCAAATCCATTTGTGTCATTTTTCTTTTTTCTCGATTGTTTCGAATAATTTCTGAAATTTGATTTTGATTCATACTATTCCTCCTGCCTTTATCTTATAGAAGATTTTTAAAAATACCTATCTACAAAAAAGAGAATATTTTTCTATAATCAAAATCATAGTAGCGACTAAACATAATCCAATAGCACAATAAACAGGATTTATTATAGAGATTGTGAATGGAAAAATATAAAGCAGAAATCCCATGATTTTATTGAGTCTATGATGATTATACTCACCAAATTGATGAAGCATATGTTTTCCCTTACAAATTCCAATACATAAAATCCAAAAATATATCCAAGTTGGAAAAGAAAGAATGGGAATGAGTCGAATACAGCATACAACCAGTAAACAAAAATCAGCAATACTATCAAGTTTTGCGCCATATTCACTTTCTGTATGTGTTTTTCGAGCAATCCATCCATCCAATCCATCACTAATTCCAGCAACTAAATAAAAAAAATAAAACCAATTCATAGGACAAAATAATAAAATAAGACTACATAATATTCGAATCAACGTGATTGTATTTGCCATAACTTTATTTTCGCATAGAAAAAAGACAAGAAAAAGTTTCACTTGACTTTTTTGTATTATATAAAATTATAAGTGACAATTTTTTAATTTAAACCTCAAAATTTCTTCAAATTATGACAAAGAAGAAAAAAAGTGTGACTCATTTAAGTCACACTAAACAATGGGTATCCAAAGTTTCTGGGGGTCTGAATTTAGGGGGAAATTTTAGGGGTCTATT
>NZ_JBJEEY010000091.1:0-1967 GCF_051873555.1 Floccifex sp.
ACCTACTGATGCTCTTTATTTTTTAGTTATACAAAATTTTCAAAGTTGAGGATTTTATTCTTGACACTTTGATTATAATGATATAACATTTAAACGAGGTGAAGATTATGAGCTATTTAAATTTTAAGTCGAAATACGACAAATTTCCAAAAACTGTGATTGAAAATCACAAAGCAATTTGCGGATATGAAAATATCGCAAATGAATTAAAAACAAAATTAAATGAAAATTCTACTGTAGTATTTGACTATTATCCAGGTGTCTATGAAGATGAAGTAAAAGAATTAGTCAATGCATTAAATCCAGCAACTGTCATTGAAACCATTAACATTTTCAAAGAAGGAAAAGCTATTACAGAACAAATGAAATATCATTTAACAGATGATCGTACATTTGGGAAAATGTATTTTGGTGATTTTATTGACTTTATTGATGAAGACAAATTACATGAAGCACAAGAACAAGTAAAAAGTGCAAAAGGTGTTACAGTGGTATGTGGTGTTGCTGCTTCATTAGTCACTCGTGGTGATATCTATGTTTATTTTGATATGGCCCGCTGGGAAATTCAATTACGTTATCGTAAAGGAATGACAAACTATAAAGCTGATAATGCGGATGAAGAAATTTTAAAGAAAAACAAACGTGGGTTCTTTATCGAATGGCGAATTGCGGATAAACATAAACAAAGAAATTTCGAAGAATTTGATTATGTAGTAGATACAAATAAAGTAAATGAGCCAAAGATGATTACAGGAGAAACATTTAGACATAGTTTAGATGAATTAGCTAAAACTCCATTTAGAACAGTTCCTTATTTTGACCCAGGTGTATGGGGTGGACAATGGATGAAAGAAGCTTGCAACCTTGATAAAGACGCCATTAACTATGCATGGAGTTTTGACGGAGTTCCTGAAGAAAATAGCATTTTATTTGATTATGATGGCGTAGCGTTTGAACTACCAGCAATGGATTTAGTATTGTATCGTCCAAAACAATTATTAGGAGAACAAGTATTTGCTCGTTTTGGAGCAGAATATCCAATTCGTTTTGATTTCCTGGATACAATTGAAGGACAAAACTTATCTTTACAAGTACATCCATTAACAGAATATATCCGTAAAAATTATGGAATGGCTTATACACAAGATGAAAGTTACTATATTTTAGATGCAGTAGATGGTGCAACTGTTTATTTGGGATTAAAAGAAGGAATTAATCCAGATGAAATGATTGATGATTTAAGAGAAGCAGAAAAAGGAAATATTCAATTTGATGCTGAAAAATACATTAATAAATTCCCTGCAAAAAAACATGATCATTTCTTAATTCCATCAGGTACTTGTCACTGTTCAGGTGCTGGAGCTATGGTATTGGAAATCAGTGCTACTCCATATATTTTCACTTATAAATTATGGGACTGGGGACGTGTAGGATTAGATGGAAAACCTCGTCCAATTAATGTAGAACATGGTAAAAATGTAATTCAATGGAATCGTACTACAGAATGGGTTAAAGAAAACTTGGTAAACGCGGTTTATGATGTTGAAGAAGAAGGAAGCAACTGCAAAGTTGAACATACTGGTTTACATGAATTAGAATTCCTGGAAACAAGACGCTATACAATTACAGATACTTCTTATCATCAAACACATGGAACAGTAAATCAATTAAATTTAATTGATGGAATTGAAGCTATTGTAGAAAGTCCTACAAATGAATTCAAACCATTTGTTGTTCACTATGCAGAAACGTTTGTAATCCCTGCTTCTGTTAAAGAATATACAATTCGTCCTTATGGTGAAAGTGAAAATAAAGAAGTTAAAGTATTAAAAGCTTATGTTCGTAATACATTTGCTGACTAAGTGATAAAGAGAAGTCAAAAAACTTCTCTTTTTTTTAGAAATAATAGAAATTTTAACTTTTTTTAAAAAAAGTAGTTGACTGAAGAGGAATGATTTGGTAGTATA
>NZ_JBJEEY010000092.1:0-9521 GCF_051873555.1 Floccifex sp.
CATTTGATTATGCCATTAATTCTTGTACATTGAATCCAGCTCGTGCTTTACGTATCGATGATCGAAAAGGAAAGATTTGTGCAGGATATGATGCAGACATTGTTGTTTTAAATAACGACTATGATGTTATTCAAACGTATGCACGTGGAAAGGCTTGTAAATAAAAAACGGGATGTCATTTGACATCCTTATTTTTTTGTTTTTCGAACGATAAGAGACAAGTATTTAAAGGCCATATAGAGGGCAAATATCGCAACAATATAACTGGCAACAATCAATCCGTTCTGGTTTTTGACGTTATTGGAAATAAAAGTATTCACAATTAATAGAATACCCAAAATACCATATAAACCAAAGCGAAGCGCTAAATCCTGGATGGAGCTTTCAATCATTTGATCAATGGGTTTCACTTTATCTTTTTTATCGAAGTTTGTGCTCTTTGGACATGTGTTCAAAAATTTTTTAAAGCGGTATTCCATAAATATAAAGATTACTGCACTAATGGCCAATGAAATAAGAATATGAATTTCAAATAAGATATAGAATAAAATAAAAGCAACCAATGTTAATATAAATCGCATTTGAAGTGTTTGAAATGTTTTACTTTTTTCTTTTGAGATTTTATAAGCCATTTTATTTCTTTTATCAAAATAAATTGTATTACCGACTTTGTCTTGATAAATATTGGGACCGGAAATCATGGTATTTTGTGTCGATGCTTTTTTTGTCTGTTTCATAATAAACCTCTCTGTACTGTTTTAATTATAGCGAAATTTCTGTTCATTAATTAATTTAGGTTTTGCACAATTTAGTAGCTTTATTGTTTTTCAAATTTATAAAAATATAATACAAATTGAAAAACAAACAACGAGGAGGAAGTTTATGTTATTTAACAAAACAGAAGAGAATTGGAAAGAATTAAATGGGTATTGGACGGCTAAAGAAATTTATCAGCAACCTTCTACTTGGAAAAAAACAATTGCTCAAATCAAAAATGAAAAAGATGCGATTCAGGCTTTCATTGAAAGAACAACAAAAAATGAAGACTTTGATATCATTTTAACGGGAGCTGGAACAAGTGAATTTGTTGGAAATTCAATTTTTCCTTATTTAACAAAGAAAAATAATTACAAAGTAAAATCTTATGCAACAACAGACATTGTTGCCGATCCAGAAAGTTATTTATCAAGAACAAAACCAACTTTATTAATTAGCTATGGACGCAGTGGAAATTCACCTGAATCGGTTGCAGCTGTTGAAGTTGCCAATGTCGTTTGTGAAAACATCAATCATTTATTTGTGACTTGTAACGCAAATGGGGCTTTATCTAAATTTGCAGTGGGAAAAGAAAATTGTTACGCAATTAATTTGACACCTGAAACACATGATCAAAGTTTTGCGATGACTTCTTCTTATTCTAATATGTATTTAGCTACTTTATTGGCTTTCCATTTAGATGACTTAGATGCATTTGCTCAGCAAGTAGAAGTTGTGATTGAAAAGAATCAGGCTTTCTTAGACAATGCATGGAATCAGGCAAGTCATGTTGTGGATGACTTTGATTTCAAGCGTATTGTGTATTTAGGAAGCAATAACAATAAAGGTGTGGCTCAGGAATCGGCTTTAAAGATGTGTGAATTAAATGGTGGTACAATTGATACTGTCTTTGATACACCAATGGGATTTAGACATGGACCTAAATCTGTGATCAATCCAGAAACGTTATGTGTTGTTTATTTGTCAGATGATCCTTATACTCGTCAATATGAATACGATATTATTAAGGAAATGAGTCCAGAAAGAAAAGGAAATAAAATTTTAGTGGTTTCTTCAAAAGATGATGATATTAAAGAATATGTGGATTACTTTATTTCATTTGATAATGGACAAGCTTTGCCAAATGTTTTATTAGGTCTTGAATATATTACAGTGGCTCAAGTGATTGCGTTATTTAAATCCTTGAAGTCTGGATATACACCAGATAATCCATGTCCATCTGGAGAAGTGAATCGAGTTGTTAAGGGTGTCATTATTTATCCTTATACAAAATAAATAGGAGGAAAAGCGTATGGTAGGTATTATTGTAACGGGCCATGGTCGTTTTGCCAGTGGTTTAACGAGTTCCATTGATTTAATTGCAGGTCCACAAGAACATTATGTAGCTGTTGATTTTGAACATGAAGTGGATCAATTAACAGCTGATTTAACAAAAGCTATTGAATCTTTAAGTGACTGTGATGGAATTCTTGTTTTTGCGGATTTAGCAGGGGGTTCACCTTTTAAAACATCTGTTTTAGTTTCACAGGCTTATCAGAATATTGAAATTGTAGCAGGTACAAATCTTCCTATGTTGGCTGAAATTGTAATGGCTCGTCAATTTGGTATGGACTTAGAATCTTTGGTGAATTCGGCTGTTAGTACAGGAAAGGATCAAATCATTCGTTTTGAAATGGCTTCTGTGGAAGTAGCTGAAGAAAGCGATGATTTTTCAGATGGAATTTAATATGAGAATTGTTCGTGCACGTGACTATAAAGATATGTCCAGAAAAGCTGCCAACATTATTTCGGCACAGATTATTTTAAAAAATGATTGTGTGCTGGGATTGGCAACTGGATCGACACCGATTGGGATTTATGATACATTGACGCATTGGTGTGAAAAAGGAGACTTGGATTTTTCACAAGTAAAAACAGTAAATTTAGATGAATATGTGGGATTAGATGGATGTCATGATCAGAGTTATCGTTATTTTATGAATAAGAATTTATTTGATCGTGTCAATATTAATAAAGATAATACCCATGTTCCAAATGGAAAAGCCGAAAATGCACAGGAAGAATGTGAAAGATATCATCGTGTGATTGAATCCATGGGTGGTATTGATCTTCAGTTATTGGGTATTGGAAACAATGGGCATATTGGGTTTAATGAACCTTCTGATGTATTTGAAGAAAAAGTACATAAAGTAGAATTAACAGAAAGTACTATTCAAGCCAATAGTCGTTTATTTGATTCCATTGATGAAGTACCTAGATATGCATATACAATGGGAATTGGTGAAATTATGAGTGCCAAGCGTATTTTAATTGTGGCTTCTGGTAAAGCAAAAGCACCAATTGTCAAAGAATTAATTGAAGGACCAGTTCGTCCAGAAGTCCCTGCTTCTATTTTAAAATTCCATAGTGATGTAATTTTAATTGCGGATGAAGAAGCATTGAGTTTACTATAAAAATAAAAAAACGGGAAACCGTTTTTTTATTTCATCACTTTATTGGCATAATCACTTGGATTGAGTCCAAATTTTTGTTTGAATCGTCTGGAGAAATAGTGAATAGAAGAGAATCCTAAAATAGAAGATATCTCTGAAATGGTATATTTACTTTCTTTAATCAATAATTTACTTTTTTCTAATTTTAAATTGCTGATGTATTCTTTAGGTGCAATTTGTAAATTATTTCGAAATAAAGACTGTAAAGTGCTTCGACTAA
Source organism: Floccifex sp. (assembly GCF_051873555.1). Lineage (GTDB taxonomy): Bacteria > Bacillota_I > Bacilli_A > Erysipelotrichales > Erysipelotrichaceae > Floccifex. The sequence continues at coordinate 3,490 of NZ_JBJEEY010000092.1, forward strand.
TCGCAAAGTGATCACAAATTTCTTCGACGGTTAAAGATGTATATATATTTTGATTGATATACAACAATATTTCATTGATCATTTCGTTTTCAAATCGCTGCTGCATTGGTGTGCTGGCGATTTTTTTATCGCTTTGACCGGTTTTTAATAATTCATTGATTAAGCGTTCTAAAGATAAAATTAATGTATTGTAGTCATAATTGGTTTTGGCTTCATCGGCTTGTACAAATTTTTCAACGGCATATCTTGTTTCGCGTGATGTTTTAAAGACACGATTAATGAGTTTTTCTTTGTCTTTTTCATCGATTTCCATAGAAACTATGAATGTTAAATACGAACAAACTTCGTGTTTTGTGCTTTGAGAATGAAATTGTTCCGGGGCATAGACAATTAATTCATTGGAATGTAACTCAAATTCTTGTCCTTCAATGGTGGTATATAACGTTCCAGAATCTACATATGTAATTTCCCAGTGCTGGTCTTTTTCGCCTAAGAAGCGATAATTAGAGCTTCGAATATTATAGTAATAGGCAATGAGTTCAAGAATACGAAATGTGGGTTTAATTCTTGAATAGGTATATGAGTTTTTAAAGAAGTAATTTTGTATAAAGGTATTTTCGTTAAAGGCCACTTCAACTTTGGCTTGGCATCCTAATGTTATGAAATTAAAATAGACACCTTTATTAATTTTTACCGTTCGATGAATAACAAATTCTCTGAAGTCATCGGAATTTAATGTATTGGAGACAATTAACATGCAGATACCTTCAATGGATCGAACATAAACATCGTCACTGGCTAAGTATAGAGAAGTTGTTGTGTCGTTTTGAATGGTTAAAATATGATTTTCTTCGTGGGTGTTTTCAAATGTGTCTGAAAAGACTTCGCCGTATTTTAGGAATTCGACGCTTGATGTTTTGTTGAACATAATAAATCCTCTTTTGTACTTTTCATTTATTATAATCCTTAATTTTTTGTTTTAATATAAAAATATTGTATTTTTTGCGGATTTATTTGGATTTATTAGACATAGACTAGAAAATTGTTGTTTTTTGTTTTGTTATTGTATTTTTTAGTTTGTTTCTGTTTGTTTATTGATTGATTTTTTGTGTTTTATTTATAAATATTAAAAGCATTGTTTTTCTTTTTTGCCAAAATTAAAGCGTTTACATTTTTAAAATTAATTAAAAAAAACAAAATGGTAAACAAAAAATGTAAATATTTTTTTGCTCAAAAAAACTACAATATAGCCAAGAGGACAGAAAAGGTTGTCCTGAGAAGGGAGAGTATTTATGCCAAATATCGTTTTAACAAGAATTGATAATCGTTTAATTCATGGACAAGTTGCGACACAGTGGTGTGGATCTGTAGGAGCAAATTTGTTGTTAGTTGCCAATGATGCTGTTTCAACTGACAAATTACGTCAAGGGTTGATGAACATGGCAGCACCTGGTTATGCACAAACAAGATATTTCTCAATTGAAAAAACTATTCAAATTATTGGGAAAGCTAGTCCAAAACAAATGATTGCTATTATTTGTGAAACGCCACAAGATGTTTTAAGACTTGTGGAGGGTGGAGTTCCAATTAAAAAAGTAAACATTGGAAACATGCACATGTCTGAAGGTAAACGTCAAGTTGCTACAAGTGTTGCAGTAGATGATGATGACGTGGCTACTTTCAGAAAATTACAGGAGTTGGGAGTTGAATTAGAAATTCGTCGTGTTCCTCAATATGCTCCTGAAGATCTAGATAAATTATTTCAATAATCTGGATTTAAAATTTTAGAATTGGAGAAGAAAAAATATGAATGTTATCGAAATTATTTTATTAGCTATCGTAACTTTTATTTTTGCGATCGACCAATTCTCATTAACAGAAATTATGTATCGTCCAATCGTTGCATGTCCAATCATTGGTTTGATTTTAGGAGATGTTCAAACTGGATTGGTAATTGGTGGTACATATGAATTAATGATGATTGGTAACATGCCAGTTGGTGGGGCTCAGCCTCCTAACGCTGTATTGGGTAGTGTTGTTGCGATGATCTTTGCGGTAAAAGCAAAAATGGATATCAATGCTGCATTAGGTGCTTGTATGATCTTCGCTACTTTCGGTCAATACGTTGTTACATTAACATTTACAGTTATGTCTGGTTTAATGGCTAAAGCCGATAAAGCAGCTGCTGAAGCAAATCCAAAAGGAATTACTGCTGTATTAAATACTTCTATGTGTATCTTAGGTGGATTATTTGCTGTTATCGCTATCATCGCTTACGTTGGTGGTGTGGCAATGTCTGGTACATTGGAAGCATTGGCTAAAAATGCTTCATGGTTCATGGGTGGATTAAGTGCTGCCGGTGGAATGATGCGTTTTGTCGGATTCGCTATCTTATTAAAGATCATGTTAGCAAACGATATGTGGGGTTATTTATTAGCTGGTTTCGTTTGTGCATTGGTAATTGGAAATATTCCTGTATTAGGTTCTGCAACATTATTATTAGTTGCTTTCTTGGGAATCTTTATTGCATTGAATGACTTCCGTATCAGTGGATTAAATAAGAAAATTGCAGAAGGAGGTATGAGTGATGGAATCTAATCAAAATTTAAGATATGTAGACACAACTCCAGCTGCTCGTGTTAGTAAAAGCACTTTAACAAAAATGATTTGGCGTTCTTGTCAATTACAAGCTGCATTTAACTATGAACGTATGCAATCTGCTGGTTGGTTATGGGCTATGTTACCTGGTTTACAGGAAATTCATACAAACAAAGAAGACTTAGCAACTTCAATGAGTCATAATATGGACTTTATTAATACACACCCATTCGCTGTAACATTTGTTATGGGTATCGTATTATCAATGGAACAATTAAAAACTGATTGCCAAACAATCCGTTCTGTACGTATCTCTGTTGCCGCTCCATTAGGAGGAATCGGGGATGCATTGTTCTGGTATACATTAGTTCCTATTACTGCTGGTTTAACAGCTAATATGGCAATTAATGGATCATTTGTTGGACCTGTTCTATATTTCATTATCTTATTTGGATGTGAAATGGCTTTACGTTATGGATTAATGTATTGGTCATATAACTTGGGTATGAAAGCAGTCAGCATGATGACTGAATTTGCTCAAGAATTCACTCACGCTGCTTCTGTATTAGGAGTATTCGTAGTTGGTGCTTTAATTGCTAACTATGGTGGTGGAACTCGTTTAGGTATCACTATTGCCAATGGTGAAAACCCAATCGTTATCCAAAACTACTTAGACATGATTTTACCTTGCTTATTACCATTGTTATTAACATTATTGATGTTCTTCTTGATCAAGAAAAAAGGATGGACACCAGTTAAATGTATCGGATTAATTTTGGTAATTGGTATTGTTGGTGCTGTATTCGGTATCTGGTCTGGTTCTTATACACCACTTGTACCAGTTCCTTGGACAGTCGGATAAAATCAATTGCATAAATATTACTCTCTAACATGAAAGACTCGATTCAATCGAGTCTTTTTATCGGTTTTTAATCAATGAAAGGGGTTACAATGTTCAATAAAACATCGAGTGTGGAATTTTTGAAATATGGTGAAGTGTATACGGATTATACGAAGAATCGTGACACACATCAAAATAATTTTGTTCTAAATATCTCAAATGAATCGATTACTTATTTTTTGAAAGCTACAACAGATATTTATTTGAAAATGTTAGATGGAATTGCGTTACTGGTCATTACAGATGATTTGAATGCTAAACAATTTGATGAATTTGTGATGCATCGAATTATAAAAATTAATGGCGGAAATTATTTCAATTTTATTCCACTGGGAACACAAGCTAAAATTGAATTGGCTTTTATTCCAGAATGTCGCATTGAAAATGTATTCCTTCAACATGAATATACCTATAAAAGAATTGTTCCCAGTATTCATGTCAATGAATTGATTGCGTATTATTATAATGTACGAAATCATCACTATGAATTTACAGGAGAATCCATTAATTACTGGGAAATTACGTATGTGGATTCGGGTACATTGTATACTGTAGTAGAAGGCATTGAATATGAGTTGCATTCCAATGAATTAATTGTATATGCACCGAATCAGTTTCATAGTCAAAGAACGCAGGAAAATTCTTGTTCGTATTTATCGATTATTGTGGATATGGATGTTTTATTGGAAGAACATAAAAGGAATTTAATTAATAAAGTGATTAAAGTCGATCGAAGTACAAAATCGGCTTTGGATTTATTCGTTCAAGGTACATCAATTGAACACGAAAACAGTCATTTGTTGTTGTTTGAGTCTTTGTATCGCATTGTATATGGATTAATATCGCATTCGGATCAGGAAATCACAAAAGTAGCCAGTACCCCTATGCAACAGAATTTTGAAAATGAATTATTGAATGAAATTTTGTTGTATATTAATGAAAATGTTTTTAGTGATTTTAATAACGTTGAAGAATTATGTCAGCACTTTGGTTTGTCTCGTAGTTCTTTACAGAATTTATTCAATAATAACTTAAATATTGCGCCAAAGCGCTATATATTAAATATAAAATTAAATAAAAGTAAGGAATTAATTCGAGAAAGTAAATATACGGTTTCTGAAATATCAAATTTATTAGGTTTTTCATCGATTCATTATTTTTCTCGTCGTTTTAAACAAGAATATGGAATTAGTCCTACTGAATATGCCAATAAAATCTATAAGTCGAAATAATTCGACTTTTTTTGTATAATGAATGAAGGAGATGAAAAAATGGAATATACAAAAATATTAAATGTTACATCCAAAGAATTCTTTGATGCTTTACAGGAATCTGTTATAGAAGATGTAAAACAATCCACAAATAAAAACATTCATAAAGTCGAAAGTGGTTTTCAGTATTCTAAGAAACATGGAAAAGAAAAGATGAATGTGAAAATTGAAGTGTTTAAAAGAAATAGTGAATACAAAGCACGAATGAAAACGGATAAAATGGAAGCCATTACTTCTTATTTAGTTAAAGAAAATAAAGAAAGAAATATAGAAGTTACGTATTGCGAAGAATCCATTGGTCATAAAGTCAATGCCTTTGATAAGATGCGCTTTAAATCCGCAGCAAAGAGTCAGTTATCTAAAATAGAGTCTTATATTTTATCAAAAAGAGATAGTGAATAATGCTATCTCTTTTTTTTACCATTATTGATAGTTAATCATTTCGCAAAAATGAAAATAATTTAAATTTGCGAAACGTAAAATACTTATACAATGAAAAAGAGATAGTGGAGGATACTATCTCTTTATTGTGAAATTCGTTTTTCAATTTTATTCTTAATCAAATTACCTTCTTTTACATCTTCTTTATAAATGTCTGTATTGATTCTTGTTGTTCTATCTGAAATATAAGCAGCTTTTATTGTATTATCTTTTAAAACAATCTTTAATCCAACATAGAAACTTGGTTCTCCAAAAATTGTATAAAATGTTGTACCGCCTAAAACCTGATGAACAAAAGGTTGTCCTTTGCCTTTATATTTTGCATCTTCATTTAAAAGGGAAACTTTTGCGATATCTTTGTAATCCACAAAACCTTTATCGCCAATTAGAATATTGATTCTCTTATTATCATCATCAAATTCCATACATTTAAATTTATTCATGTAAGTCACCTCCTTAAAAAAATTATAATAGATTTAGAGATAATAAGTTGTTGATCCTGTGAAAGTTTGTGAATAAACGGCTGTGTAGTCAATATAACCATAAATAGTTACACTACGTCCTCCATTGGTAATAGATGCAGAGCATCTTGGGTTTTTAGCATTTTGTGGTGCTCCTGGCGCAGAGTAACTGTAAACATTATATGCTCCAATGGAAGTAATCAAATTTGTGCTTGAATTATAGTAAAATGTCAAAGTTACATATAATGTACAATTATACATGGGATCTGAGAAAATTCCTGTTCCTCTACAAATTACGGATACATTAATGGTTCTAGGAACATTTGTAGCACGCATTCCAGACCATGCACCATCATATAC
>NZ_JBJEEY010000093.1:0-9434 GCF_051873555.1 Floccifex sp.
TTCTATCAAATAAAAAAAAGACTGTCGACTATTACTTTGTCAACAGTCTGAAAAGCACATATAGTGCTTTTATTTTCGATTATAATCATCTTGAACACGAATCACATCATCCAGAAAAGGTGTACTTACTTCAATAAAAGTAGAATCTTCTAAAGCTGTTACTCGATGACGATAATAAGGTTTAGCATGAATAATTTGTCCTGGTAAATAAATATTAGTTTCTAATTCTTTATTTTCATTATCTTCTTCAATGGATAATTTACCATTTAAAACATAACTATGCTCTTCTTTCATTTCATGATATTGTAAAGAAGTACGACAACCTTTTTTTAAGAAAATTTCTTTCAGAGCATATTGATTTGTTACTGCAATCCATTTTTCATAGCCCCAAGGCTTTTCTACATATTTTACTAATTCAGCTCTCATAATCTACTCCATATTCGCATGTCTTCCAAACATTGTATCACTATCCATGTGTCTTTTTTCCATCAACATCATAATGGAAATATCCATGAAAATTCCTTCAGATTGTTCAAACAAAGAACCCATTGGCTGAATCGATTTGATATCTCCTTGTTTTGCACTTTTTGGACTTGGTGCACTGATTTCAATAACTACATCCGCCATTTGTGCAATACTTGATTCTGGATTAATCGTAATCAAAGCAATTTTAGCTCCAACTTCTTTAGCTTTTTTCGCATGATTCACTAAACTCTTTGTTTCTCCTGAACCCGAACAAATCACTAATAAACCATTTTCACGAATATTGGGTGTACAAGTTTCACCAACAACATAGCTGTTAATTCCCATATGCATCAAACGCATCGCAAAACCTTTTACCTGAAATCCACTGCGTCCAGCTCCTGCACAGAACACTTCATCGGCTTGATTCACTAGTTCAACAAATTCATTGGCTTTTTGAATATCAATTCTAGATAAAGTATGATGTAGTTCATTTAATACAACACTTGCATAGTCTCTATTATTCATATGGTCCTCCTATTTTAAATGACTCTTAATATCTTTGGCATAGCCAGCTCGGTCTTTGGCATTGCAGATAGCTCCACCAACAACAACAATTTCGCATCCTTCACTGACAATGGCATCCACTGTCTGTAGTTTCACACCACCGGCAACGGCACTTTTTGCGTTTTTAATCACCGCATTAACTGTTTTTAAATCATCTAATGGATCTTGTCCTAAGGCTTGTACATCAAATGCTGTATGTACACAAATATAATCTACTCCCATTTGATCAATTTCAATGGTTCTCTGTTTTAAATCACTAACCGCAATCATATCTACCATGACTTTTTTTCCATAGTTTTTCGCACTTTCCACAACACCTTTAATTGTTTCATCATGGCTGACACCCAATACAGTGACAATATCCGCTCCGGCTTCAAAACATTTATCTGCTTCATATTTTCCTGCATCCATAATTTTTACATCCGCTAATACTTCAATTTCAGGAAAACGCTTTTTAAATTCTTTTACAGGAACCATTCCTTCTTCAATCACAAAAGGCGTTCCGACTTCCGCAATATCAACCGATCCTTTTGTTTCTTCCAATAAAGAGATACAATCTTGTAGAGTTAAAGTATCTAAGGCAACTTGTAATTTCATTTGATTTCCTCACTTTCTACATACACTATAATTCTTTTTTATCACAAAACAATATAAAAACTTGGTTTTTCATTAAATACAATGTTATAATATTGGAAATTAAAGTTATTTCAAAGTTTTTACAAGTTAAAGGAGACAAAATGCCAAGAAACGCAAAAGAAAGACAAGATAAAATCTATCAGAAAATATTAAATGAAAATAGTGTAAAAATCAGTGAACTGGCTCATATTTTTCAAGTCAGCTCTGAAACCATTCGAAAAGATCTAAGTATATTAGAGCAACAACAATTAATTACCAAAAAACATGGATTTGCGGAAATCAATCAAGATTATAACCAGCTTCCTTTGGATATTAAAATCAGTGAAAACAGTGATCTCAAGCAACAAATTGCCAAAAAAGCACTGGAACACATTCAAGATAATTCTATTATTTTTTTAGACCCAGGAAGTACTACTTTAGCTCTATGTAAGTATTTGCCTTTAAAGAAAAATTTAACCATTGTGACTAATTCTCTAGCCATTGCCCAAATGATATCTAATACCAAACATGATTTATTGTTTTTAGGTGGCAAACTACAAAAAAGAGGAAAATCCATGGTCGGTGTCTTTGCGGCACAGACCATTGATAAAATTCAAATTGATATGGCTTTTATGGGATGTGATGGTATATATCAAACCGGTGGCCCTACCACATTTTCTTTAGAAGAACTTTTGATCAAACAACACGTGATTTCAAAATCTAAACAAAAAATATTATTATGTGATTCTTCTAAATTCAAGAAACAAGGAACCTATACTTTTGCGAAGTTTTCAGATTATGACATATTAATTACCAATCCCATTTCAAATGAAGAAAGAAAAATATGTGAAGGTGTTAAAAAAATTGAAATCGCAAAATAATTTTATTTTTCTTTTAAAAATAAAGTGGGAATCGTTTTTTCATTGTATTGAGAAGAAATAATACCAGAATCACTTAAACGAGAATAAACACCGGCAAATTGTCCATTGTATACATATAAACCCGTTAAATTTGAATATAATTTAAATTCATTTTCATTTACTGGGTCTATGTTTTCACTTTTATAAGGCATAATATATTCCTGAACAATATAATCATGATTTACATGTTTTTTTACACATTCTTTCCATTGTTCATCTGTTGAATCAATACCTGTAAAAACGCCTTTTGAAGCATAGGAATCTTTTGGCTTAATAATCCATTGATTCTTATTTGACAAGACTTCCTGCATTCGATCTTGTGTTAAATCATAGGTAGCAGGTAGATGCGACTGAATGAAGTCTTGTTCTTCTTTTGTAAAATAAGCCTGCATCAAAGGATGTACAAGCACTTGATTGATGCATTTATGATGTACAATCTGTGTTTGAAAAGCACCTATCAATTCTACTTTTTTATGTTGTACAGCCTGATAAAAATCTGGAATTAAATCTAAGTTATCCATAACATCTTTTGTGACAACTCTACGATAAATCACATCAATGATTTTGTTTGTTTTCTTTGAAATTAAATGATTTCCATCAAAATATAAATCTCGTATATCCACAACTTCACAAGAAAACAATTGATTTTGAAACAATTGTTCAAAGGCATATAATTCTTTTAAATATGCTTTATCTAAAAAATCGACAATTCCAATGTGCATATCTTTTTTTAAATGGGCTTGTTGACAAATATCTAAAAAAGAATGGATCCATGTCTGCATTAATTCCATAATTTCAATGTCTGGTTTTAAAGCTTGAAATACATTATTATATATCAAAAATTCATTGAGTCTTCTATTTTCATTCATGGCACTGGTTCCATCGGTATTGAATTCACAAAAATGAAAATCTTTTGTTTGTTCGTTATAAAAAATGTCTATACGACAAATGGGGATGACACAAGAATAATCGGGTTCTAATAAAATCAGTTGTTCTAATTCTTTTGAAAAAGGAAATAAAGAACGAATTTTTTCATCGTTTCTATAAGCTTGAATTACTTTTTCAAAGATTTTATATGTTTGATTGACAATTCCTTTAAAAATCATTTGATCTTCTTTTGAAAAAAACTTTGGAATTTGAAGCGTTCTTGTATAATTATTTCCTCCTGCATTTAATTCACTATTTTGAATGACATTCGTTATTGTCAATGCACTTTGTTTTGTTTCATCCCAATGATTTTGTATATATTCTTTAAATTGTTTTTCTATTTTCATCATTAGAAATATACATCAAACTAAATACACAAACAAGAAAAAAGACCACGAAGTGGCCTATTTATCGGAATAGAAAGAACCCATATAACGGATATATTCATCTTCTGTATGATTCTTTCTCCAGTTATCTAAATTCTTGTTATTGTGTTGTCCTGCAATAACAGACAAATTCTTTCCTAAGTTTTCAAATGCTTCATCCGCAACGGCTTCTGGTGCCATAGCTGCTTTCATAACTGCTTCACCAGCTGGACCACCAGGTAAATTACTTAATAAACTTGGTGTAATTGTTGTTCCCAATGTTATGACTTCCACATCTACATTTGTATTTTCACATTCACACGCAACGGCTTCTGTTAACTTCAAAATATATGATTTACCAGCTCCGTATTGTGCATTCCATGGAGAAGAAGACCATCCAGTCAAGGAAGAAATATTAATGATGGCTCCACGATCTTGTTTAGTGAAAATTTGAAGATAGTGATAAAAACACTTCAAGAATGTTACCACGTTTACATTGATCATTTGTTGATGTTTTTCCCATGGTGTGTCTTGTAGTTTACCAAATGTATGGAAACAAGCTACATAGCTCATGAATCCCATATCCAAGTCTTTTGTTTCTTCAAAAATCTTGTCTGTGCAATCGTCTTGCGCAAAATCTGCACGAATTACTTTTGTTTGTACGCCATATGTTTCTTCAATTGATTTTCCTAATTCTTTTAATTTTTCTTCTCGACGACCTACTAAAACAACATTCATTCCTTCTTTTGCGATTTTTTCTGCAAATGCTTTTCCAACACCTTCAGTAGCACCTAAAATGATACCCCATTCACCATATTTTTCTTTTAAATTCATGTGTCAAAAACCTCCTGTATAAAAACACTATAGCCATTTTATCATATTTTTATAGGGTTTCAATATAAATGTAATCGCTTTCATATAAAAAAGTTGGACTAATCCAACTTATCACAATTGATTCTTAATACATCTATAATTTTTCCATTTTCAACTTGAATCACACAATAACTCGAAGGCTTTCGAGACCAGTCTTTTAATATTTCACGCACTTTATAAGGATTACAGGAACCCGGATTAATGGAATAACGACCATTTTTTTGTTTGTTTTTAAAGACATGTGTATGTCCTGTCAATAATACATTGGCATCCCAGGCTTTCAAATATAAAAAATCATCTTCATATAAATGATGTCCATGACAAGCTATAAAACGAACTTGTTCATATGTAAATACGATTTCTTCGGGTTGTAGTTCCTCACTGCTTCGATATTCAATTTCAATTTCCGGATAGTTTTGTGTTTCTAAATTATAACTAAAATCACAATTTCCTAATACAAACACAAAATCCTTACTCAATTTTTTATATTCACTACATGTGATTTGACTATCGCCTAAACAGATTTTTGGACTATTGGGATACATTTTCATTAAATACGGAAAAATTTCTTTTCTCCCATGTGCATCACTAAATACAATCAATTGTTTCATATTCTATACGCGATTACAGTTAAATCATCAATATTATCTAGAGAAGACAACAATTGATTCATTCCTGCAACATCCTTTCTAATTTTATACATAATTTCTTTTTTATTTTTAAATTTAGATAAACCATCCGTTGCCAAAATCAATACATCTTTGGATGTCAATCCTTTTTCAAATGAAAGACAATCTAGATTGTCTTTTAATACAAGAGGCACTTCACAAAGCGATTCTGTGATATATTCACTTCCATAATCATTTTTTTGTAGAAGTTCTTCCATACGAAAAGTGGATACTTTATATAATTCTCCATCGCCTATACGAAACACAAACAATTTATTTTCTAAAATAAAATATACACAAGCCAATAAAGTGGTTCCATACGCAATTTCAATGGGTATTTTTTCATCAATATATAAAGGCGCATATTTTCGTGTCTTTGCCCATTCAAAAGAAGAAACCATATGATCTTTATGATACGACAAAACAGAATCAATCCAGACTTGTTGAATTCTTTGTTCACGCTGTTTTAAATCCTTAGGATCACTTGTACAATCCATAAAAACCTGAATCGCACTTTCAACAGCCAGTTGTGAACCAATATCACTTCGAAAATGCAGATAATGTCCGTGTCCATCGGCAACTGCCATGATGATTTTATCATCTTGTTTTAAGTACCCGCAAGCATCTTGATTGAATCCATGGGCTCCGGGTTTACTAAATTGAGAAATCATATATAAACTATAACAAAATTTTTATTGAATTGAAATCACATCATAGTCCTTATCTTCTACAACTTTTTTCAAAACTGCATTATCTATTTCTTTTGACAAAGAAACAATGGCTTCTCCTTTTTCAAAAGAAACATCTGCACATATGACACCGTCTACACTTTCCAATGCTTTTTTTACAGAAGCTTGACAGTGAGTACACATCATTCCATTAATTTTCATTGTTTTTTTCATTTGTTTGTTCTCCTTTTTATAAATAGATTTTGTATTCAATCGAAGTGCATTGCTGACTACACAAAACGAGGAAAGACTCATCATACTAGCTGCAATCATAGGGCTTAAATTCCATCCAAATAATCCCATTGCCAATGGAATGCCTAATATATTATAGATAAAAGCCCAGAATAAATTTTCATAAATATTTTTTAATGTCATTTTCGATAAACGAATGCTGGCACAAACATCTTCTAATCTTGGATGCATACAAACTACATCCGCTGCATCAATGGCAATATCCACACCTTGTGCCATAGCCATTCCAATATTGGCACGAGTTAAAGCCGGTGCATCATTGATTCCATCCCCTGCCATTAAAACGTTTCCTTGTTTCTGAAGACTTTGAATAATCGTTTCTTTGTCTTGTGGAAGTAAATGCGCATAGACTTGATCTACGCCTGCTTTTTTTCCAATGGCTTGGGCCGTTAATTCATTATCTCCTGTTAACATGACTACTTTTAAATGCAGTTCATGTAAATGTTCAATAGCTTCTTTCGCATCCTCTTTCATTTCATCTTCAATGGCAATATAACCCATTAATATATTGTCTTTGACAAATAATAAAGGTGTCTTCCCTTGTCTGGCAATCCAATCAAAATTTTCTTCTATCAAACAATGCTTACGAATAAAAGAAACACTTCCAGCTAATACAAGAGAATCTTCAATGATTCCTTGTATTCCATTTCCTGTAATCGATTGAAAGTTGATAACTTCTTTTTCTATTACTTGTTCTTCTTTTCCTTTTTCAACAATAGCTAAAGCCAATGGATGTTCACTATGAAGTTCTAAAGAATACGCATATGACAACAATTCCTTGTTATCAAATCCATTCATTGCCTGAATTTCACTTACTACAGGATGACCTTTTGTGATGGTTCCTGTTTTATCTAAAGCCACAATATTGGTTTTTCCTGTTTGTTCTAAAGCTGTAGAATTTTTAAATAAAATGCCATTTTTAGCGCCAATACCATTTCCAACCATAATCGCAACAGGCGTAGCTAAGCCCAATGAACAAGGACAACTAATAACCAATACACAAATCGCTCTTTCTAAGGCAAAGCCAAATTCTTTTCCCATAAATAACCATCCAAGTAATGTAAGAATGGATAAAGTAATCACAACTGGAACAAATATTGAAGAAACTTGATCGGCTACTTTAGCAATCGGCGCCTTAGAAGCACTGGCATCTTGTACCATTTGAATGATTTGTGACAACGTTGTATCTTTTCCAACTTTGGTTGCTTCACATTCAATATAGCCTGCCTGATTCATAGTAGATGCATAGACTTTATCTCCTTCTTCTTTATCCACGGGAATACTTTCTCCCGTTAAAGACGATTCATCCACAGCACTTTGTCCTTTTACTACAATGCCATCAACCGGGATTTGATGTCCCGGTTTACAAATAAAGATATCTCCTACTTGAATTTGATCAATTTCAACTTCAACTTCTTTATTGTTTATTTTTTTAATGGCAGTTTTTGGTTTTAAATCCATCAAAGATTGAATTGCATTGGTTGTCTTTCCCTTGGAACGTTCTTCTAATAACTTTCCAATACTGATTAAAACCAAAATCATACCCGCTGATTCAAAATACAGTCCATGTGATATTTCCATGGCTTCCATCGCATCCACCGTACACATTTTCAACACTAAATAGACACTATAAATAAAACTGGAAAACGATCCTAAAGAAACCAGGGTATCCATATTCATTGATTTATGAATAATTCCTTTTATTCCATTAATAAAAAACTTTTGATGACAAATCATAATACATATTGTAATCAGCATTTGTAGAATGGATAAAATCAATGCGTTATCTAGAATTTCTGGAACAGGAAAATGAAACATCATATGTCCCATGGAAATATACATCAATAAAATTAACAATAAAATAGAAAACAATAATCTAATTTTTAAATTCTTTGAATCATCTAATTTAATTTCTTCTTTTTGTCCCTGAACAAAAGCCGAATACCCAGCTTTTTGCACAGCAGAAATGATCACATTGGAAGAAACATTTCCTTGTACTTTCATAGAATTCGTTAATAAAGATACACTACAAGAAGTCACACCATCTATTGAAGAAACCGCTTTTTCAACACGAGCCTGACAAGCTGCACAACTCATTCCCTTCACAATAAAATCCATTACTTTAACCTCTTGATTAAATCCATAACTTCATTCATATCTCGATTCCCAGTAATGACTTCATCGGCTACACAAGTTTCCAAATGTTCTTGTAAAACAATATAACCTAAACTTTGTAATGCTTTTTCAATGGCAGAAATTTGAATCAAAACATCTCCACAATACCGATTCTCATCAATCATTTTTTCCACTCCATTTAATTGCCCTTGAATCCGATGAATTCGATTCTTTAAATTTTGTATATCTTTTCTCGGTTTTTCCTTGTAACAATCACAACTCATAAGCAATCCTCCGTATTCATATTATACCCCTAATGGGTATATGTAAAGAAAAACGCCCAAAAAAAACCGAATAATTAATATTCGGCATAAAAACTATTTCATTTTTTTCTTTTTCAAAACAAATCCAATTAACAATGCATCTAAACTAGAAACCATCATTGAAATCCATAGACCCACGTTTCCAATGATCCCTGTATTTGTTTTATTGGAATTATCTTTTTTAGAAGTATCCTTTACTACTTCTTTTTTAATCACTTCAAATTCAGTAGTTGCTTCCCCAGATTCAGATACAATAGAAATTGTATGTTTTCCAACCTTTAAAGTCGAAACAAAATCTGATTTCAAAGTAACTACAATACTTCCTGATTTAACTGTATACTTACTTGAATCTAATTCTTTTCCATCTAGTTTCACATACTTAAAATCATCAATTGAAGCATTGGAAGTAAAAGATAAAGCTTTCTTTTCACCTTGTGTTACACTCTGTCCTTTTCCTTTGATGATTTCAGGAGCCAGTTTAGAAATAACTATATCATCAAATAAAATTTCATTGGTTCCATTTTCATCTGAGAAATACTTTTCACAGACTGTACACTGCCAGTACTCTTTATTTCCTTCTTCAGTTACTGTTGCATCCTTAGCTGAAATATGTTTAAGA
>NZ_JBJEEY010000094.1:0-9344 GCF_051873555.1 Floccifex sp.
CCTCAAAGGTTTTAAATTGGCTTTTTTCTAAACCTCATCTAATTTTAGAGGTCCCGTTTTTGACAATGATCTATTTTATTTTAAAAAAGCCTTGATTTCATCTATTCTTTGTTCTGTTTCTTTATATCCTAATTCAAACCATGGACGCAATACATTTTGATCGGTTGTATAGCGAGATACGCCCATGTCTTTTGATGGACGAAGAACTAAAGCCTGTCCTTCTTTTTCCAGTTTTGAAATCAAATCCCATTGTTGCTGATAACGAATATGACGATTTTTTAAGTCTTCTGTGATGATTGGGTCGTGATAAACTTTATTGGCCAGCCACAATTGATATGAAGGAGCTGGTTTTCTTTGATAGCCAATTTCTTTACATGAAATCACTAAATGTTTTTTATATCCGAGTTCCATGCTTCTTTCGATGGGAATCATGACACGAAGTCCAGCATCCATATATGTACTATTTAAAAATTTATAGGGTTTGCATAATAACAATAAAGCACAACTGGCTTTCGTTAATGTATTATCGTCGTCAATATACGATTGGTCGTAATATTCGATTTCATGTGTTTCTAGATTATAAATGCCTTCTTCCATTTTTGTAGAAGAATTCATAAGTGTTTCTTTATCAAGTGGTGCCATCTCTTCAATAATTCGATTGGTTGCTTCTAAACCAAATATACTTTTTTCTTTTAACAAAGGACGAATACCTACACAGTTTTTATTGGCTGTGGCATCTACTCCAATAATTTCCAGTCGTTTTGCTTGTCTGGATGCATAAGCTAAAAGAAATTCTGCTCCAGCTGAGATTCCTACACCATAAGATGCATATAGACCATAATCCAGTAAACACTTTAAGACACCGCCTGAATAAGCTGTTTTCGTGCCTCCTCCTTCTAAAACAATACTAAAATCTACCATTGACGAATGACTCCCGAATCTATAGCTGCTTGACTAACAGCTTTAGAAACTACATCTGAAACGCCTTCTTGTAAAGGAGAAACAATAATATAATCTGGACGTAACTTTTCTTCTGGTATCAAAGAAGCAATGGCTTTTACAGCAGCTTCTTTCATAGCATCATTAATACAAGTAGCTTGTACACTTAATGCACCTTTAAAAATACCAGGGAAAGCCAATACATTATTGATTTGATTTGGATGATCGCTTCGTCCGGTTCCCACAATAAAGGCACCTGCTTCCAAAGCATCTTGTGGTTCAATTTCAGGAACTGGATTGGCCATAGCTAAAATAATGGGTTTATCATTCATAGAACGAACCATGTCTTTGGTCACAACATGAGCTGCACTGACACCAATAAAGACATCAGCTCCTTCCATAGCTTCTTTTAATCCACCTTTTTTATGTTCTAAATTGACTTTATCAATTAAAGCTTTCTTTCCGGCTGTTAAATTCGCATTTGGATCTAAAATTCCTTTAGAATCACATAAAATAACATTTCCTAATTTCATTTTCAAAATCAATGTCGCAATAGCACATCCTGCACTACCCGCTCCATTGATAACGATTGTCGGATTTTCTAGTTTTGCTAGTTTTAAAGCATTGATCAAAGCCGAACAAACAACAATTGCTGTTCCATGTTGATCATCATGGAAAACCGGAATATTGCAACGCTCTTGCAATCGTTTTTCAACTTCAAAACAGCGAGGAGCCGCAATATCTTCTAAATTAATTCCACCAAAAGTTGGTTCTAATGCAGCGATGATATTGACTAATTCATCGGTATCTTGTGTATTTAGACAAATGGGAAAGGCATCTACATTGGCCAAGGCTTTAAACAAAGCACATTTCCCTTCCATAACGGGCATAGCCGCTTCGGCTCCAATATTTCCTAGTCCCAATACAGCCGATCCATCACTGATGACAGCCACTAAATTTTGTCTTCCTGTATAGACATAACTGTTTTTTGGGTCTTTATGAATTTCTAAACAAGGAGCTGCAACCCCTGGTGTATAACAAGTGGATAAATCATCTTTGGATGCGATTGGCATCTTAGTCTGAATATCCAGTTTTCCTTTCCATTCTTTATGTTTTTCTAAAGCTATTTTTGCATAATCCATATTCTCACCTCACATTTGTTTATTTTAATCCAAAATGATATTCTTGACAATACGAACCATCATTTCCATTTGTTGAATACTGGCAAATTCATATCGTCCATGGTGATTATAGGAGCCTGTTCCTAAGTTTGGACAAACCAATCCCATTTGTGTTAAATTCGCACCATCGGTTCCTCCTCGAACAGGAATGGATTTGGCAATCAGGCCTTCTTTTTCAATGGCTTTTTTAGCTTTTTGAATACAAGTATCGTCTTTGATAAAGCGTGCCATATTGTAATACTGATCTTTAATATTCACTTCAAATCGTTTTGGATATTTTTCATTGAAAATATCCACTAATTTCTGAATAAATTCTTTTCGTTTTGTAAAGATTTCAAAGTCATGGTCTCGAATAATTAAATCAATATCCGCTCGATCCACATCTGCTTTTAAATCGACAACATGATAGAAACCTTCTCTATTTTCTGTATGTTGTGGTGTTTCTAAAATTGGTAATTTTGAAATAAATTCAGTTGCTAATAAACAAGCATTGACCATTTTTCCTTTTGCTTCTCCTGGATGAATACTTGTTCCATGAATCGTAATATGGGCACCAGCTGCATTAAAAGTTTCATAGTCAATATGATTGATATCAGCTCCGTCTACAGTATAAGCAAAGTCCACTGGAAATTTTGATAAATCAAAGTGATCCGTTCCTTTTCCTACTTCTTCATCACAAGTAAAAGCAAACATAACTTTTCCATGTGGAAGTGATTGAATTTCTTCTAAAACCTGCATACAAATCGCTATACCTGCTTTGTCATCAGCTCCTAATAACGTATTTCCATCGGTTACGATAATATCTTGATTTTTAGCTTTTTTTAGATTTTCAAAGTCATCGGGATGCATGGAATATTGTTCATTCAATGCAATGGTATTCAATTGATAGTTTTCAATGATTCTTGGTTTCACATTTTTTCCAGGTAATTCCGTAGCTGTATCCATATGAGCCACAAAACCAATGGCTTGTTTGTCCTTGCAAGTCGCATTTAATGTGACATATACAGTTCCTGATGGTTCTAAAATCACTTCATCCGCTAGTTTTTCGCATTCTTTTGCGAGTTCTTTTGCCAATTCTAATTGTTTTAAAGTGGAAGGAACACTTTCACTATTGGCATCGGCCTGGGTATCATAGGACACATATTTTAACAATTTTTCACTTACACTCATATTCTTCCTCTATTCTAATTCACTGGCAATACATGGAACAATTTGTTTCTTTCGAGAGACATAGCCTCGATCGGTAAATCGTTTAATGGCGGTTTCCATTTTTGATGATAAATCTCCTACATATAAGAATTTGGATCCTTTACCTTCTATATTGGTAAAAACCATCAATAAGAAATTGTATTTATATTTTTTATTTTCTTGTTCCATATAAGCAACAAAGTCTTTTTCAATTTCATTCACGTCATTTAAATCATATGTAAAGACTTGAGAGACGGCAATGTGTTCTCCAGCTAACATATATTCTTTAATGTCATTATATAAAATGTCTTTAAATTCTTTTCCTTTAATGGTTGCGGTTTGTGAAAACATTTCCGATGCCATTTCATCGGTATTTAAGTTAAATTCTTCACAAATCTGACTGGCAACCATTTTATCGATTTGAGTACAAGTCGGTGAATTGTAGTTCAATGTATCGGAAATCATTCCATACAACAACAATTGAGCGGCTTTTTCAGACATTTTGATATTTGCTTCTTTATACATTAAAGCGACAATGGTACAAGTCGAACCCACTATCATATTTCGAAAAGAAATTGGCGTGCTTGTTTCAATGTCACCTATACGATGATGATCCACAATTTCAACGATTTCGCCTTGTTCAATGTCAGAAATACTTTGTTTCTTTTCGTTATGATCCACTAAGATAAATTTTTTCTTTTCAGATTTTAATAAATGATAACGAGAAACCGATCCCACCAATTTATCTTGATTGGTTACAGGATACGATGAATGTCGTGTTTTTAACATTTCTCGTTCCACGTCTTCTAAGTATTCATTTCGATTAAAAGAGACTACATCTTTTTTATTGGTCATTATGGCACGAATTGGAATGGCACGATAAATGTTTTGAATGATTTTCATTATATTATATGGAGTAGTAATCATGGTCACGCCTTTATCTTTGGCAATGGACATAATTAATTCATCTGGTACATAGTTTTCGGCAATCACAATTACAGCACAGCCTTTAGCAATGCTTTTAAACATCGCATCTTCACTGTCTCCTAATACCATGATAGCACCTGCCAAATCTCGATCCATCATTTTTTTATCTGCAATTCGAACATAGCCTGTACGATCAATATTTCCTTCATATAAAATTTCACCACGTACACTATCTGCTAAATTTTGAATGGTAGCATGGCGTAATAAAGCAGCTGTGGCATGTAAATCCTGCATTTGAATACGAGCCATTTCCCAGACTGTTGCCAATCCAATATAATTTTCTTTTTCGTCATTGATATAAACGGTTTTCACATTCATTTCTTGTGAATATTCCCAGCTTTTACGAATAATCATATTTTGATCTACAACACGGGCTTCATCAATTTCAATTTCAGATAACATTAATTTAGCGGTTGAAATGTATTCTGGAGATTCTAATTGTAATTTATTCAAAATAAAAGTTGTTTCTGGATTGACTCTTCCCAGTCTTCCAGCAACGGCATGTATGCCTTGTTTTTGTTTTAATTCAGCAAGAGCCAAAGCTGAACAAATCGAATCGGAATCTGGATTTTTATGTCCAATAATATATATAGGTAAACTCATAATGTATCCTCCATTACTTCTTCTATTATATCAAAAAAAAAGCATCCTTTGATGCTTTATTTTTGAATTGCGTTTTTTAATGCACTTGAAGATTTAAAGCGAACAGATTTTGAGGCTTTAATTTCAATGGGTTCTTTTGTTAATGGATTAATTCCCTGACGGGCTGGATTTTCTTTAATGGAAAATTTTCCAAATCCATAAACATCTACATCATTTTCTTGTTGTAGAGCTTCTTGAATGATTGCAAATACATCATTCACATATGTTTTAGCCTTTGCTTTAGAGATATCATTTCTTTGTGCTAAAGCATTTGCCAAGTCTTCTTTTTTTAAAATTGACATATAATGTCCTCCTTTTTGAACTTACATATAGTAGCACTACAAAAAAGAGGATGCAACTTTAGACAATAATTTTTGAATAATGTCTTGATCTAAACCCACCACATTGGAATAACTACCTTCAATCCATTGCACAAAATCAACTTCCTGTATACCATAAGAACCGGCTTTATCCATACATCGATTGGATTGAATGTATTCTAAAATTTGTGTATCACTGAGTTCTTTGAATTTGACTTTGGTTGTCGATATTTCAAAATGTATTTGATCCTTGAATAATACGCACATACCTGTTTTGACTTCGTGAATAGAATTGGATAGTTGTTTTAATGTTTCATAGGCTTCCTGGTGACTCGATGGTTTTCCTAATATATGTCCTTGAAAAACAACGATAGTATCGGCCGATACAATACAGTCGTTATTATATTTTTGTTGAATGTCTTTGGCTTTTTGAATGGTTACTTTTTTTAATGCTTCATCAATGGAAATAGACACATCAAATGTTTCTTCTTGTTTTGAAGGACAAACCACAAAGTCATAACCCAAAGAAGAAAGGATTTCTTTTCTTCTTGGGGATTGAGAAGCAAGTATAATCATTGTTTTTTCTCAAATCCAATCGGCGCTTTTTTAAATTGATAATAGAGTGAAAATAACAATAATGGTATCACACAAATACATAAATAAAGAACAATAGACAATACTAGTTCATTAAAGATTATTTCCGGTAACATATTGATCATAAAACTTGTATTGGGATCTAATAGCCATAATTGGTTACTAAATAATAAAGTATGTAACCAATTCCAGAAGCTTGTAAAATCAGTGGCTACCCATATTCCAAAAAATACAAGCATTACAAATAATGTGGCACAGACTCTAAGAAAGCCCATAGTCAAAAAAGAAAGCCATCGTTTTTCTTTGATTAAAAAATAGAAAAGAATTCCAATTGCCAGAACAATACTTATTTTCATGACTGTATAAGCATTTTGATAGAGTTGTTTCACATCTTTCATATGAAGGGTTTCTCTTTCATTGAAGACTTCTTTTCCATCTTGAATGACAACCATATCGTCTCTTTCATCTTTTATATAATCTAATAAAACTGTAATGCATTCTTCTAGATTTTCTTGTGAAACATGTAATACTTCATCAAAACAATAAGTTTCGTATCGTTTTGTATAAAAGGATGCATCCAGAGCAATGCTTTGAATCCCAAAAACAACACATATTATAATTAAGCACCATCCAAATATATATGATAAAAAGGATTTCATTATTCAACCGCAACTAAATCTGCTTTTTCAACAGATGGTATTTCTTCTAATAAATGCACTAAATTTTGGATGGAAATTTCCATTTCCGCTACATCCAGCGTAAATGAAACATTGTGAACACCATTA
Source organism: Floccifex sp. (assembly GCF_051873555.1). Lineage (GTDB taxonomy): Bacteria > Bacillota_I > Bacilli_A > Erysipelotrichales > Erysipelotrichaceae > Floccifex. The sequence goes on from NZ_JBJEEY010000094.1 coordinate 6,637, forward strand.
ATCGGGATGGTTTGATCAATGGCTAATATATTCACTTGCTGATTAGACAACAAAGCAATAACTTTATTTAGACTTCCTGTTTCAGATCGTAAAATCATAGAAATAACGGCTTTTCTTCTGGATTGTTCCTGATCAAATGAAAACACAGTGTCTTTATATTTATAATACGTTCCTCTTGAAATTCCGACCATTTTAACTGCCTCGGAAATGCGTTTGACTTTTCCGGTCTGCAATAAAGAACGAGCTTCAATGACTTTTTCTAATACTTCGGGAAGTATTTCAGAAGATACAACATAAAACTTACTCATAATCAACAATCGCTCCTTTCTGATCAATGGTAACTATGTGACAAGAAATTTCAGGATAGGTTTTCTTCATCCATTGATTTAATTGAACAATATTTTCAAAGTGAATGGAAATTGCCATCATTGTTGGTCCTGAACCAGAAATCCACATAGGAAATTGTTTTTGAAAACAATATGAATGAATGAAATCAAATTCTGGTATTAATTTTCTTCGATAAGGCTCATGAAGAAAGTCTTGACAACTTGCCACTAATTTTTTTTCATCTCCACTTTGTAGTGCCTGCATAAAGGTAATCGCATGAGCTACTTGTAAAGCCGCTTGTTTGTGCTCAATCGTTTTGGGTAAAACTTTTCGAGCTTTTTTTGTATTAACTTGATAAGGCGGCATCATCACCAATCCATGCCAGTTTTCGCAAGATAAAATTGTGGAAATGATTTTTCCTTCATATTCAAAACTAATACTGGCTTGTCCTAAAATAGCAGGTGCTACATTATCAGGGTGTCCTTCTAATTCCGTTGCCAATGTAACAAGTGTCTGGGTATCAAGTTTTGCTTGATACCAGGCATTAGCTGCTAATATGCCTGCTACTAAACAACTTGCTGAGCTTCCCAATCCAGATGATACAGGAATCTGACTGTCAATGTGCAAATGAAAAGATGGAAATGGTTTGTTGATTTTTTGACATACATATTTAAATGCCACAACAACCAGATTTTCTTCATTTTGAAATTGTGGATCGCATCCTGTTATTTGAAGGGTTTCACTTTTTTCAAATGTAAAGTGATTGTATAAATCTACCGCTAATCCCAGACAATCATAGCCAATACATAAATTTGCACTTGTACCAGGTACATGCACTTTAATCATGGAAACAAGCCTCCATTGCTTGTTGTACCACGTCTTTCATTTCTTCGATTTCAATGACGTCCGAATGAAGAATAGGAAGTGTTTCTAATTCTTTTAATCCTTTTGGAATTGGATTTTCGCAAATAGTTTCTAGTTTATGCATTGCTTCTAATTCATCTTTTACTTCAATATCTAAAGCATCCAGTACATCGATACTGAATTTATAAGGAGAAGCTGTGGATAAAGATACAATCGGTGTTTCATCGCTATTGCTTGCTACGCTATAACCAATGGCTGTATGTGGATCCAATACTTCTTTTGTTTGTTCATATACGTCTTTGATAATTTCTTTTGTTTCTTGATCATCTACATAGCCACAACCAAACAAATCCTGAATTTTTTCCAGCATTTCTTTTGGAATTTGATAGCGTCCTGTTTCTTTTAAGTCGTCCATACAAGATTTCACAAAAGCACAGTCTTTTCCAGACATATAATATAGTAAGCGTTCTAAGTTACTTGAAATTAAAATGTCCATACTTGGTGAAATTGTTTGAATAAATTCACGATTTCTATCATAAATTCCAGTTGTTAAAAAATCTGTTAATACGTGATTTGAATTGCTGGCTACATAAAACTTTTGTACTGGTAATCCCATTAAATATCCATAATATCCAGCCAATACATCACCAAAATTTCCGGTTGGTACACTAAAAGATACTTTATCACCAATTTGAATTTTTCCTCTATTTACTAAGTATTTATAGCTTTCAAAGTAATATACAATTTGTGGTACCAATCGTCCAATATTGATAGAATTGGCACTTGTTAACAAGGTATTATGTTCTTTGGCAATCGTATTGATGTCTTCATTTAAGAAAATTTTCTTAACTTGGCTTTGTGCATCATCAAAATTTCCTTTTACTGCATATACTTTTACGTTTTTTCCTTTTTGTGTAGCCATTTGGCGATATTGAATTTGACTGACTTTCTGATGTGGATAGAAAACTACAATTCCAATATCATCTACATCTTGAAAACCACTTAATGCAGCTTTTCCTGTATCTCCTGAAGTAGCAGTTAAAATCAATGCTTTTTGATTTGTGGATTTTAATGCTTTTTGCATTAATTGTGGTAATAAAGTTAAGGCAACGTCTTTAAAGGCACTAGTTGGTCCATGGAATAGTTCCAATACATAGATGCCATCAACTTCTTTAACAGGTGTAACTTCTGGGGTAGAAAAAGAATTTGTATATGCATTATGAATGCATTCTTTTAATTCGTCTTCGCTATAATCTGGTAAAAGTTCTTTAAGTATCATATATGCATTTTCTTGATAGCTTTGTTTGCATATTTTATGTAAGTCAATTGTAACAGTGTCTAAATCAGGCCAGACAAATAGTCCTCCATCATTTGAAATCCCTTCCAAAATAGCTTGTTTACTACTCATTTTTTGATTTTCGTCTCGAGTGGAAACATAAATTTTATTCATAAAGTCCTCCTTGAAAAACTACATATCCTATGATACAATGTTCACGTTTTAAAAACAAGTGTTTTTT
>NZ_JBJEEY010000095.1:0-9113 GCF_051873555.1 Floccifex sp.
ATAATTTTCACTCCTTAACTATTTTCATTCCAGATTCAATGAATTCAGTTGGATCAACCAAAGAATAAAGTTCATTTTCCAAAAAAAGTGAATACGTTCCATCTTTATGTTCAACTAAATAACATTCATCCACTAAATCTTCAAGATCATATGTTCCTTCTAATTCTTCGGATCGTTCAAAATAGGCTTCAAAAATGATAGAATTACCGACAAATGGCAATAGTAGTAATACACAAAGAAGCAATTTATTTGTTTTTTTATGAATGGGTTTATTTAATAAATAATTCACACGATACGAAAGTACATTCTTGTTTTCTCCAATCATATTACTTGAAACAGCTTTTGATATTTTTGAATCATTTTCCATCATTTTCTTTTGAACACTGATTAGTGTCTGAGCATATTCCAATGTTTCTTTTTCATTCATTGAATCTGTTGTTTTTTCATCCACTCGAATTTCCAAATATAAATTGATATTCTTTTTCAGCCAGTAAACGGGTGGAAACCACCAATAGAAAATAGTAAGTAGATTCACTATTTGTTTAAACAAAATATCATTCTGTTTTAGATGCTGTGCCTCATGTTGTAAAATATTTTGAATATCATTTTGTGTAAAATCCATTTCTGGTACGAAAATACATTTTTCAAATCCAATGACCATACAAGAAGGAATCCCATCTGATACATAAACATCATAATCTGGTTTTATTTCTTGATTTAATAATTCGGACATTTTGTATTTTTTGGAATACTGAACCATTTTATTTTTTATTTTTTTTGTAGAAATGATATTTCCAATCCATTTTATACATCCAATCACAATTCCAATTATCCATATGAACAATAAAACATACATCACTTTAAATTGTGACAATAATTCATAATTCAAAAAATCCATCAATGGATTCATGATAACAGGTAATGGAATGGTTTTGGTAAATGGAAATTCAATTGGAAAAATCATTCTCAAACAAATTACGAGAACTAATACAAATAATAAATCAGCTCGAAATAAATGATAACTTTTTTCGTGTGTTAATATGAAACTGAAAAAAAGAATAAATAATAAAGAAACACACAAAGTTATAAATAAAGAAGAAATACTTATATTCATTATTTATCAGCTAATTCCTTTTTCTTTTGTGCAATTAATTTTTCCAGTTTCTCAATGGATTCAAAGTCATCATTGTTTTGAATAAAATGAAGTGTCAATTCTTCAAATGTTTCTTTCTTAATAAAAGAAGCTATATATTCCGATTCAGAAATACAGGGACTGTATAAACGAGCAATTGATTTTTTGTTTTTACCAATTCCTGATACTTCCACATATCCAATGGATAATAAATGCTGAAGAACCTGTGAAACTGTATAAATACTTAATCCCTCTGTCGTTTGTGCTATTTCATTTGCTGACATTTTATGATTTTCTTTCCATAAAATATCCATTACCTGGTTTTCTCTTTTTGTTAGTTGTGTATATTCCATTGTACTCACCTTCTTACAAATTATAACAAAGCAAATGTTTCTTCGCAAGATATGTTATATTATTAACTCTTGCATTTTTTAACAATCGATATATAATTAAATCAAGGATAGCGTTATCTAAATTTAAGAAAGGTGATATATAAATAAAAATCATATAAAAAAGGTTAAAGCTCCATGTATATGAGTATTTTATTATTATAATAGTTTTACTTCTATATTATTTCTAATATATTACTTTTGATAATCAGGTATTTAAAATTTTAAAAGAAATAATCTGAAAAAGGCCTTTTTTATAATTGTAGTTTATATATTATTACTTTGATAATTTCAATAGGAGACCAACTATGAAAAAAAAGAATCGTATTTTCGGCATTTTATCTGCATTTACATTGATTATTGCCATTTCTACATGTATGACATTTGCTGCTTCAGGAAGAAAATTAATTTCAAAACCAATAAGTGGTTCATACTATACAAATAACAGTTTAAGATATTCCTTTAGTGCAACCGCTGGAATCAGTTATACAAATGATGTTATATATGCAATATCTGATTTATCTTTTAGTCAAGTAACCATCACTTCAACAATTTTAGGTAATACCGGTACCGTTGTTCCAAGACAAATTAGCAAAACGTATTCAGGAAGTTCTGCAACCTATGTTGTTCAAGTTACAAGAACAGCTCAAGGAGTGTACAGTGATAAAGTGAATTATACATTAGTATATAGAGTATCCGATGCTGGAACTCCATATAGTTTAACCCCTGCAGACGAAATTACAGTAGAAATAATTGAAAGTGAACCTTACGACATAGTATGGTATGATTAAGAAAAAGGAGAATTTGATTATGAAAAATATTGTGATTGATTATAATACTTTTACAATATTGGATGGGACTAAAGGTACTTATCTTATTTCTGATATTGTGAAGATGTCTATTGTTTGTGAAGATGCTCGTTATAAAGGGAAAACGGATCCATTTAAGCATTTAGTTTTAGATGGAAAAATACAGATGGGATGGTTAGATCTTCCTAAATTTTATTTTGGGATTGATTTTGAAATGAAAGATCATTCACATCTGGCTTTATATATTTCCAGTCAGCCTGTTCAATATGAGCGTGGAACATATTTTGAAGAAAAGAAAGAAGCACAAACTATCATAGATACATTAAAAAGAAGCATGTAACTGCTTCTTTTTTAGTCTATTTTTGTGATTTCAACACTCCATTGTGCCCCTACTCCAATGTTGTAAGCCTTAGCAAACGATCCCTGATTAATCGCAATACCAACACGATATAAAGAATTAATATAAATGACAGGAGAACCAATGCGAACATCCGCAAAACTTTTTCCAAAAATCACCTGGTTTTGATAGACAAGCATATCGTTGTTGTAGATCGTTAATTCATAGCGTTTTCCGTATTCTGGATTCAACAAGAAAAATTCTTCTCTTTTAATACTTGTCCATAAAGAGCCAAAACGAACATCCAATATATCAATACATCCTTTCACACTGTTTTCACTGACTTGTGTTAATGTGATTGGAAGTTCTACTATGCGATCTACCGATAATTCTTCTCCGACTTCTTCAAAAGAAATAATTCCAGCAGCTAATCTTGCGGCTGTATAAGCATAGACATCTCGTCCATGGAATGTAAAACTTTGTTCGGTATTTTTTCTTCGATTGACGGCTTCCGATATTTCTCGGATTTTATCAATGCCAATAAATTTTTTAATGTGTGTTAAAGTTCCATTATCGGGTGTCACAATATATTGTCCATTTACTGTATGTGCTACAACACTTTTTCGTTTCGAACCTACACCTGGATCGACAACCGATACAAAGACAACATCACTTGGCCAATATTCAATGGTTTGATATAAACGATAACTGGCTTCAAATATATTATATGGCGTAATGTCATGGGTTAAATGATGAATTTTCAAGTCTTCACAAACACTAAGGGCTACACCTTCCATGGCACTCACCGCTCCATCCACTAATCCAAAATCGGATTGCAGTACAATTGTTTTATTCATGTTCAAACACAACTTTCCATTCCGATCCAAAGGAACAATGATAAGTTTCACAGAAGTTTCCTACACTAACTGCCAATGCGACTTTCATTAATTCATTGTTGTAGATAATTGGCTGTCCTGGTTTTGCCATTCCAAATGATTTATGGAACAATACTTTATCTTGGAATACGATATTGTCTTTATGATAAATTGTTACTTTTACATAGTCTCCATATTCAAATCCGGCTTTTTTAAAGTCTTCTAAATAAATATTAGTCCATAAGTTTCCAAAGTTCGGATCATTGATTTCAAAAATGCCTTCGATTCCTTTTTCAATTTGTTTCGGTTCTAAGATTTCATGACAAACAATTTCATCCACTGGATATTTTTTTCCAACTTGTTCATAGGAAATAATTCCTGAAGCTAAACGAGCTGCACAATAGCCAAATAAATCACGTCCATGGAAAATCGCAACACCTTCAGTTCCTTTTCCGTGTAGACGATTGATTGTTTCATCAATTTCACGTACTTCTTCAATGCCTACATATTTTTTGATATGTGTTAAAGACCCATTATCCGGTGTCACAATATAATAGCCATCTTTTGTTTTGGCAACACAAGCTCTTCGACTCGTTCCAACGCCTGGATCGACAACAGAAACAAAAATGGTTCCTTCGGGCCAGAATTTCATAGATTGATATAAACGATACGATGCAGACCATGTATCGTATTGTGGCAATTCATGGGTTCCGTCTATAATTTCTAAAGTACAATCGACGCTTTTAACAACGCCATACATGGCACAGACAGCGCCTTCTTTATATGTAAAATCGGTTTGAAAAACCAGCATAGGTTTATTATAATCAATCATTTTCTTTCCTCCTTATATAAATGGATTATAAAACATACTTTTGTTGACAAAAATACGAATATACAACATAAACACAAAAATCAATAAACAAACAAGCATACTGATCCAGTCTTTGGTTTGAAGTGGTTTAAAAGAATACCAGCTTCTTTTCTTTCCTTTTCCAAAGCCTCTTAATTCCATGGCATTGGTAATTAATTCAATGCGATCCATGGTTGTAAAAATCAATGGCGTTAAAATCGTTACTACATTCTTAATTCGATCCAGTAACTTTGCTTTCGAACTCATTTCCAATCCCCTGGCTTGTTGTGCTAAAGAAATTGTATGATAGTCTCTTTGTACATCTGGAAAATATCTAAGTGTTAATGAAAGAGATGTACAGACTTTATAATTAACTTTAATATGATTTAAACTCGATGCGAATTCACTGGGATTGGTTGTTAAAAAGAAAATCATTCCCAATGGAATTACGGATAAATATTTTAAAAATTTTGTGCATTGATAAAATAATTGCTCTAAAGTTACTTCATATCTACCAAAAATCGGAAATAAAACATGTTTGGTTCCATAGATTTCACATCCATATGTTGGAGAAAAAAGAAAAGTTAATATAAAATTGGTAATCAAAAAGATTCCTACATAAATAAACATCGTTTTGACTTGTTTAAACTTAATTTGTGCTTTATGCATCAAAAAATAAGAAAACAATAAAATAGCTAAAATAATACGAATATCATAGGTCAACATAACAGTTGTAGTTAATAATAAGAAACAAACCAGTTTTGTGAGTCCAGATAATTTATGGACAAATGTATCCAATTGATTATACGAAAACAATTTAATTTTCATGGTTTCTTCCTTCTTTCTCAAATTGAATGAATTTTTCTACAAATTGAATAGGATTTGAAATATTGGCTTTTTTTGCTAAAGAAAATAAAGACGTTTCTTTTAAATTGGCTTTTTCACAAATCTGTTCATTGCATAAAATTTCATAGGCTTTTTGATCCGCAATTTTTTCTCCATTGCATAATACAATAGCTCTAGGCGTATATTCTAACATCAAGTGCATGTCATGGGTAATCAAAACAATGGTTTGTCCTCGTTCATTTAATTCCTTTAGAAATTCCATGATTTCTGAATAATGATAGTAGTCTTGTCCAGCTGTTGGTTCATCTAAAATTAAGATTTTTGGATTTAATACTAAAATAGAAGCAATGGTAACTCGTTTCTTTTGTCCAAAGCTCAATGCACTGATGGGCCATTTTTTAAAAGGAGACAATCCACATATTTTCATGACATGTGTTACTCTTTTTTCAATTTCTTCTTCACTAAATCCTCTAATTTTTAATCCCAATGCAATTTCATCATAAATCATGGTCTTTGAAATCATTTGATTCGGATTTTGAAGAACAATTCCAACATGATCGGCTCTTTCTTTAATGGAAAGCTTTGATAAATCCATGCCATCAATATAAATATTTCCTTCATCTTGTTTCTCAAAACCAACAATACACTTTGATAAAGTTGATTTACCGGCACCATTTTTTCCAATGATACTGACCATTTCTCCTTGATAAATATTTGCCGATACATGTGATAAAATCGGTTTGATTCCATCATAGCTAAAACTTATATTTTCAATTTTCATGGCAACATTTGAATTTTGTTTAGCTTCCTTTGCTTGAACCTTGTCATACCAATTTTGTAGAGAAGAAGAAATGGAATCCATTTCTAATGTTTCCAGACTTTCTGGATGCATTTCTGGTGTAATCTTCACATTGGCATATTTACAAGCTGTACAATACAAAGGCTCACGAATTCCACATTTTTGTAGAATATTGCTCGATAAAACTTCATCAGGTGTTCCCACCATAGTAATACGACCATCGTCTATCACAACAATGCGATCGACATGACGATGCAATACATCTTCTAATCGATGTTCTACTATGATAATGGTTTTTCCTTCTTGATGTAGATCATCAATTAATTCAATGGCTACTTTCCCTGTTTTTGGATCTAGATTGGCTAATGGTTCATCAAATAATAAAATATCTACATCATCGACCATAACCCCGGCTAAAGACACTCTTTGTTTTTGTCCGCCACTTAATTCATAAGGATTACTAGCCAAAAAATTTTGCATATCCACGATTTGGGCAATTTTTTGTACGCGTTCTTTCATTTCCTTTAGAGGTGTATTATCGTTTTCTAAAGCAAACGCAATGTCTTCGGCTACATTTAAACCAACAAATTGTCCATCTGGATCTTGTAGAACCGTTCCTACTTTTTTTGATAATTCAAATAAAGACTTAGCGGGTTTTCCTTGTCCATTTCCAATACAAAGACCATCAATTTCTAAACTTCCCTGAACATCTCCTTTATAAACAAAAGGAATCAATCCATTGATACAATTTGTTAATGTACTTTTTCCAGATCCACTTGGTCCTACAATTAAAATTTTTTCACCTTTTTTTATATTTAATTGAATGTCATGAAGAGTGGGCTGGGCTTGTGAATAATATTTAAAACTAAAATGATTAAATTGAATAATATCTTCCATAACGTTCTCCTTGTCTATTATTATAAGACAAAAAAAAGAGGTCTGTAAACCAGACCATCTTTTTATTCTTTTGTTAAGCTTCCTTTTGAAGAACGAGTCGAACTATATGTAATCAATAAAATCGAACCAATTACACAAGAAACAATGGCATCCATCACAAAAGCAATTCCACCTTGTACAAATACTAAATTTACAGGTTCTCCATAAATGACAATATCCAATACAGGTGCCACTACAATCCAGGCAATAGCGCATCCTAGAATCGCAAATATATTAAAGATTAATAAATCTTTTGAAGATACTTTTCCTTCTGTATTGATTTTAAAATAAGCCAATCCACAAATCAATGCACTGATTCCAGAAGCGACAACCCATGACCACCATGGAGATCCATATGATAGGAAATCCGATAAGGCATGTCCAATAAAAGCAATTAAGAATCCAGCTACTGGTCCATATACAGCTGAAAAGAAAGCTGAGATTCCATATGCGATTTGCAGATTTGTTTCTGGTACTGGACTTGGTACTTTAACAAACATAAATAAAACCATAAACAAGGCAGCTCCTAAAGCTGTAGCAACCATTGTTTTTGTTGAAAACAAACTTTTCTTCATTTTCTCTTTCCTCCTAAAAAATATATCTAGATTATAAATTGTTTTGTTTTTGAATTCAATTATTTGCGAATGGATTTCATTAATTTTTTAAATGGCTCTAAATCCAAAGTATTATGAATCCATACAATCCACAACAACAATTCCAAAATCCATAAATTAAATTTATTTTGAAATTGAAATTTCCATAAAAATGGAATCGATACAAGTAAAGCTATAATAACCATTATTATTTTCTGAATCATAGAAGGAATCAATTTCATAAAAACATCTTCGACTTGCTGATAACTAATTTCATCTTTATTTTTGATTCCGTCATAAAATCCTTCACAAAAATTTTGTATAAATCGTTTCATAGTCTTATTTTATCATGGAATATGTGGAATTGTGGGAAAATTTGACTTTCCGTTTTAAAACTGTTAAAATGCTCTACGTTGTGTGCTCAAATTATAGACAATTTGCACATGCAAGGAGGTAAATTATGAACAAAAAAGGTTTGATTGTGCCTATGGCACTAAGCCAATTTCTTTTCTTCTTTACTTGTCCCGTACATGCCAACGAAGTTAATCCTATAACAAGCAAACGACAAGAAACAATGATTTCTGTTTTAAAACAGACATTCAAACAAGATTTATCAGATTTAATGTACTCTACCACAAAAAATGATGTACACATTTTTGAAAATGATGAATATACAATTGAAGTGAAAGAAGACATCAATTGTCAGGCAACAATTTATGAAAAAAACTTAAATACACATTTAAAAGATTTAGGTTTTCCTTCTTATTCAATTGAAACCATTGACTTTAATATCAATGACTTTGATACAGTTTCTCCTGTCATTGAAGTAGAAGATGTATTAGAAGTCAATGTAAATGAAGAAATTAATTTTGATGAAAAAATCACAGTTTCAGATAATCAAGATCAAGACTTAGATTATTCTATTACAGGTGACATTGATTATTCAAAAGAAGGAATATATCCTATTGAGATTTCTTGTACAGACAAAAGCGGAAATGAAACAAAGAAATCTGTAAATATCAAAGTCAGTGATTCAAATTTCTATCAAAAAATTGCCGATGCGGCTTTAGCACAAATCGGTGTAAACCAGGATTGTACAATGCTGGTCACAAACGCATTAAAAGCTGTGGGAATCAATTTCCATGGTGCACCTTATGAATATGCTTCTTTGGGAGAATGGACAGACACACCAGTTCCAGGTGATATATGTATTTATTCTGGACATGTCGCTTTATATGTTGGCAATGGACAAGCGGTACATGGTGGATGGAATGGATATACAACGATTTTATATTCTGTTTCTTGTTCCAGTCCTTTTATTGGTTATATTCATGTAAATCACTAAAGGGGCTGTAACGAATAGTTGAGTTTTTACAAATTCGAGGGGTTACAGCACCCCTTTTTTTATTTCTATTTGAATGAGCAAAAAAAAGAGTTTTCCACTGTAAAACTTTTTGAATTTTGGACGCACTTAAAAAAGCATCCTTTATTTTCAATGTCATTAAGTTAAAAATCAAAAAAATAATAGAACTGAAGAAAAAAATGAA
>NZ_JBJEEY010000096.1:0-9091 GCF_051873555.1 Floccifex sp.
TAGTATATCCCAGGTAAAAGAGTGGCTTTCAAAATCAAATGATTGTTTAGTGTGATTTATAAAAAATGTGGTTTGTGTAATGTACACAAACCACTTGTTTTTAAATAGAAAAATTAAGTCCTCTTTGTGATTTTTGTTTTACATTTTGGACATGTAACTTCAATAGTTCCTTTTCCTTTGGGAACACGAATAATTTGTTTGCATTGTTTACAACGAAAAACTTTATGTGTTTTTCGATATTGCCATTGTAATTGATAAGGTTTAACAAGACGTAAATAACGGTCGTTTTCCAATTGTCGTGCCACAATATTTCTAGATAAAGTACGATAATTGATATATATCAATAGAATTAAGACCAAAGATGATAAAAGAATGTTTTTGACAAATAATTGCACAACAACTAGAATCAATGCAATCACAAATAAAGCTTGATTGAAGGCATCGTTTCCATATCGTCCCTGCATAAATTGAATCATTTTATTTTTAAACTTGTTCATTGTTTTCTCCATAATCATAATAATAATTTGGCTGATTGTTTGGCATATTTCTTGCTCCAAAGCCAAAGAAAATCGCTTGTAGTAACCACATCACAAATTGAATGACAATAAAATACCATAATATAGAGTGTCTTCTACGATATGTATACGTTCTTTGGTATGTGAACGGATTTCCATAGGAATAAAAAGACTGTTGTGTATGTAAGGCAGAATATACACGCTGATAATCTTGTCGATTTGGTTCTAAGCGAACACATTTCTCAATGGATTCTTTCGCATTCTGGGTATAGCCTAAGCCTATACATGTCACTGCAAATAAATAATACCACCGTGCACTACGAGCATGTATACCAATGGAAGAAAGACGATTGTAGGCTTGTTTATATTCATGTTGCTGAATACAATGAATAATGTCTTGTATTTCAAGTGAATCATTGGGTTCCACTTGTGGCATTTCAATGGTTTGACTTTGCTGGAAAGAATTAAAGAAATCACTGAAATCGCCATAATACGCTTGTTGATATCCCTGATTCGATGTATATGACGAACTCGCTGTTTGTCTATATTTCTCTGGATTTTTTAACATATCATAAGCTTCATTGACTTCATTCATTTTTTGTTGAGCATCGGGATCATCGGGATGCAAATCTGGATGACATTCCTTTGCTTTTTTTCGATACGCTCTTTTAATTTCTTCTTCCGTTGCATTTCGATCAATACCTAAGACGCGATAAGGATCTTGAACCATGTATTCCTCCTATTCTTTTGGACCACTAATTTCAACAGGCTTATTTAAAATATACATAAATTGATCACCTGTAATTGTTTCTTTTTCATATAAATATTTCGCTAATTCATGAAGCTTCATCTTATTGTCTTCAAGAATCTGATACGCATCATCGTGTGCTCTTTGAATCAGCTGAATCACTTCCTGATCAATTTTTGTAGCTGTTTCAGTGGAACAAGCCAAAGAAGCATCGCCACCTAAATATTGATTGGAAGTCGTTTCCAATGCCACCATGCCAAACTGATCACTCATTCCTAAACGCGTAATGCCCATACGAGCTAATTTTGTAGCTTGTTCAATATCATTAGAAGCACCTGAAGTTATAGAATCAAAAATTAATTCTTCAGCACAACGACCTGCTGTTAAAACCATTATACGCTGATAAAGCTCGTCTTTAGACAACAAATTCTGTTGTTGTTCCTCAATTTGCATTGTATAACCCAATGCTCCTTTAGTACGAGGAATAATTGTGATTTTATGTACCGGTGCAGTATGTTTACACTTAGCAGCCACTAAAGCATGTCCAATTTCATGATAAGCAACAATTAAACGCTCATGCGTAGAAATAACAGCACCTTTCTTTTGTTCACCTGCAATGACAATTTCAATAGCTTCTTCCATATCTTTTTGAAGTACTCTTTTACGACCATCACGAATGGCTAATAAAGCTGATTCATTGACAATGTTGGCTAATTCTGCACCAGATGCACCTGCACTGGCTCTGGCAATCACATTAAAATCAATGTCGTCACTGCATTTAATATTTTGTGCATGAAGTTTTAAAATTTCTTCACGACCTCGTAAATCCGGTAATTCCACTGGGATACGACGATCAAATCGACCTGGACGCGTTAAAGCGGGGTCTAAGATTTCATCTCGATTGGTTGCTGCCAATAAGATAACACCTTTTGAACCATCAAATCCATCCATTTCTGCCAATAACTGATTCAACGTCTGTTCACGTTCATCATTTCCAGAAAAACCAGTTCCGTCTCGTTTTTTACCAATGGTATCGATTTCATCAATAAAAACAATACAAGGTGCTTTTTCACGTGCTTGTTTAAATAAGTCACGAACTTTTGCAGCGCCTCGCCCTACAAACATTTCCACAAACTCAGAACCTGAAATCGAAAAGAAAGGAACACCTGCTTCACCAGCGACAGCTTTTGCTAATAATGTTTTACCTGTTCCAGGTGGACCTACTAATAATACACCTTTTGGAAGCTGTGCACCAATTTCTTCATATTTTTTTGGATTTTTTAGAAAATCTACAATTTCAATTAAATTTTCTTTAGCTTCCTCTTGACCGGCTACATCTTTAAATGTCTTACCCGTTTGAATGCCTTCATATACCTTGGCATTGGATTTTGATAAATTCCCAAAACCAAATCCACCTTGGTTAAAAGACATCTGATCACTGTCCATTTTCTTTGTCAGTTTTTTAAAATAAGATGTCAATAATATACCAATAATCACAACAGGAAGCACAAATGTACATAAGAAATAAATCATAGGATTGGTTTGTTTGGGAATGACCTGTTCAAATTCTGCTCCACTTTTATCCAATCGATTAACTAAATCAGGATCATTCATTTGCCCTGTTTGATACGTTTTGTCACTGTCTTCTAGAGTATAATAAATCGTTTCTTCTTCAATTTGAACTTGATCAACTTTCTTTGAATCAATATATGTCAAAAAATCTGAATATGTTGTTTTTTCTATTCTAGAATCACTAATAAATGGTATGACAATAAAGTCAATGATTAATAAAGCAATCATGAAAATGAAATACCATTGCGCAAAATTTCTTTTCTTTTTATTCATATAAAAAACACTCCTTAAATTTGATTTTTATTTTATTAAATAATTAGCATAGAATCAAATAAAGTGCTAATTTCACATAATTTCGCAAGATTTAGCACTGTTTTAGCACTTAATGATATCCCGTTTAGAGAAATACACTGGATTCTAAAATACATTCTTTACCTGGAATTATCATGGAATTTAAATCGATTAAAAAGGATACAGATTTATCTTCATCGGCTATACAAGCACTACAAAATAGATATGAAAGAACATGGAATCAAAGAAATCACAAAGAATTGAAGTGATTGTTTGTTCTGATTGGATAGATTTATACTTATGGTGATAAAAACGGGATATCGATATTTAAATTCACTTCTAAATTAAATGAATTGAAAAAAATTAAAATATGGTATATTCAAATTGAAGATAGAAATATCTTTTATCAAATGTTGTCGCTACTCGATATGCGACTGATAAAAGGTCGAGTTCAAATGTAAAAAGGACTTCATCACAAGATGGTGGAGTCCTTTTGTTAGAAAGAGAAATAATGAAAACAGGAAGATTTTATTATATAGAAGATCAATATTTTATTTTCCAGATGAGAAATTAATGAAAAATAAGGAAATGGTAAATGGAGTTGTTCACGATCGCCCGTGTTTTTTCGCTTTTGAAGATAATAGAACAGGTTTATTTTGGCTAATTCCATTTTCATCGCAAGTACAAAAATATAAAAAAATATATGCACATAAAATTTCAAAATATGGCTTTTGTAACACTATAATGTTTGGTAAAGTATTAGGACATGAAAAAGCATTTTTATTGCAGAATATGTAAAGAATGAATATTTAGATCGAAATGGAATTCCGGTTCGTGTCCCTGGAAATTTTGAAGAAATATTAATAAAAAATGCTAAGAATATATTAGATAAACAAAGACACGGTGTTTCACTTATTTTTCCAGATGTAAAAATGATAGAAACCGAGCTATTAAAAAACAATTCAAATGAAGTGTGACTATTCTTTTCCCTTAGATAAAATTGAACGAATCGCATCAAATAAATAGGGTTTATATTCTTCCATTGGAAGAGGTCTCTTTCTTAATATCGCATCATAACACGTACTTCCTGCTAATTCGACAATCATATATAATATAACGCCTGGTTTTTCATAATGAAAATTAGCTTTTTTGGCTTCCTGGCTAAAACGCTGTACCAAGTCAAAAGAATCTTTATCAATGGCTTGATTTAAAGTGGTTTGAAATAATCCGACCGATAAATTTTTTTGTAGAAAATTTAGTGTTGAAGGATTGGATTGAAGTTGTAAAATCACTTGATTGATGATAAAAATGACACGATCTTCAAAATCACGAATATCATTGGATTCTAATTCCTGAATTGCGAAATCAAATAAAGAATGTGCCTGTCTGGCAATAAGTACATCTCGAATTTCATATTTATCCTTAAAATATAAATAAAACGTACCCTTGGCAACACCTGCTTTTTGAACAATATCACTAACCGATACAGTATGAATTTCTTGTTGAGAAAACAATTCAAAAGCAGCTTGTAACAAACTCTGTTCTTTTTGTTTCTTATTTTCAATCACTTTATGTTTCATGTCTCCATTATACATGAAAATGACCGCTTGTCCTATCAAAAAACATACACGGTCACTTAAAAAATGAAATAAATTAAAATAGATGACGAACAGTCAGAAACTAAAGATTCTTAGCATCCTTTTTGTTGAATAACTTTCTTCGCTTGGTTGACTGAACAAATAAATGCTTCATCTCTTCCTTGTTTTCTTCTTGTAAAACATCTCTAAAATGAGAAATAGAATCGATAAATTGATTGATTTCATCCAATAATATTTCTTTATTCAACAAAAACAATTCTGTCCACATATTTTCATTAATTTGAGCAATGCGCGTTAAATCTCTAAAACTATCACCGGTATATTCAACTAAATGTGAATTATCGTGTGTATTCATTAAAGACACGGCAATGACATGGCACAACTGCGATAAAAACGCAATCATATGGTCATGTTCTTCAACTGATAAAATCG
This sequence comes from Floccifex sp., assembly GCF_051873555.1. Classification (GTDB taxonomy): domain Bacteria; phylum Bacillota_I; class Bacilli_A; order Erysipelotrichales; family Erysipelotrichaceae; genus Floccifex. Next base: position 5,157 of record NZ_JBJEEY010000096.1, read on the forward strand.
CAATGTGATTAAAATGAAGCGTATAAGCCAAGTCATGACAAAACTCAATGGCTTCTTGTGAATTTTTATCAGTTGGAGTGATGATAAAATTTGCTTTTTTAAACATTTCTGTATTCGCATACTCTATGCCACTGGTTTCACGTCCTGCCATAGGATGACACGAAATAAATTCCACATCTTTATCTTTTAATTCATCTTGAATAACATCTACAATATTGGTTTTTACACCACTGACATCACTGATTAAAGTATGATCTTTAATTAAGTGTTTATAAGTCTGAATCCATTTCACCATGGCCGTTGGATACATTCCAAAAATAATGACATCGGCTTGGGAAACAAAGTCATCCACCTCAATTTGACCTTGATCAATCATATCGTGCTCTAAAGCATAATCGATGGTTTCTTGTCTTCTAGCCAGACCATAAACTGTATAACCTTCTTGTTTCAGTCCCATGGCATAACTTCCACCAAGAAGACCTAATCCGACAATTAAAAACTTTGTATCTTTAGAAATCATAACACAACACCTTTCCATGAATTTTTTGAATATCCTCAAAAAAATGTGGATACGACTTGGAAATTGCCTGGGCATCATCTATAATGCATTCACTTTTTGCACATAAACCAAAAACCGTTAATGCCATGACAATGCGATGATCATTATGTCCATAGAGTTCAACAACTTCTGGACAACAATAATTGTCTTTTCCAAAAACAGTAATTGTATCAAATGTACTTTCAATATTGACACCCCATTTTTTTAATTCGGTTTCCATAGCTTCAATACGATCACTTTCTTTTACACGAAGACGCTGTGCATGGATAATTTTTGTTTGATGTGGATAAAAAGAAGCCAGTACACATAGAATAGGACCTAGATCCGGACAATTTGATAAATCAATGCATACATCTTGATTGGTTTTATATTGTTCTAAAATGGAAAGAATGGCTTTATCCCCTTGTAAAGAATTTATATCCATATTCAAACAATCAATAGAGCCATTTAAATACGATAAAACCGCAAAGAAAGCCATCTGAGAATAATCACCTTCTACAACAATATCATTTGAAACATATTCCTGATTTCCTGGAATATGATATGTATTGGAACTTGTTTGTGTAATTTGAATTTGAAATTTTTTTAACATAGAAATAGTTAAATCCACATAGCTCTTTGATTCATAGGGCTCCAATATTTCAATGGTACTATCTTTTTTTAATAAAGGAAGAAGAAATAATAAACCCGAAATAAATTGACTCGAAACATTTCCAGGCATTTTATAAATACCTGGCATTAAACTACCTTGAACTTGAATATTTTCTTTTTGTTCATAAAATAAATTCTGATTCTCAAAAATAGATTCATAAATATCCATAGGACGAGACATCAAACGCCCTTGTCCCTTAAAAGTTACTTTTCCCTGTACCAAACTTGCTAAAGGAACTAAAAAACGAAGCGTAGAACCTGATTCATTACAATTTAAAGTTCGATCACCTGTTTGATTTTCAATAGACGTTCCAATAATTGTACAAGAATGATCTTTCTTTTCAATCTTTGCACCTAAAGCTTCCATACAAGAAAGCGTGGCTTCAATGTCTTTGGAATAATGAATATTGGATACTTCACTTTTTCCTTTTGATAAAGCAGCACAAATAATGGCTCGATGAGCCATGCTTTTACTTGAAGGAATGGAAACACTTCCATGAACATGACTTGGAAAGACTTTTACTTTCATCGCCAACCTCCTGTTGCTCTTTTAGCCATCCATAAATCCAAGATACCAAAAGCTATAATGCTATCGACTACAATGCGAGCTCGATGAATGATACAAGGATCATGGCGCCCCTGAATTGTTAATTTTACATTTTCTTTGGATTGATAATCCACTGAATCTTGTTCCTTAAAAATAGAAGGCGTCGGCTTTACACAAGTATGAATTATTACAGGCATTCCATTTGTGATACCACCATTAATGCCTGCATTGTGATTGGTTTTGGTTTTAATATGATGATCGGTATATACAAAAGCATCATTTGCCTGACTACCTAATAAAGAAGCAAAGCCAAAGCCTTCACCAAATGAAACAGCTTTAACAGCCGGAATACTAAATAATAAATGAGATAAAACACTTTCGACAGAATCAAAGAAAGGCTCTCCAATACCGGCTGGTAAACCAATAATGGCTGTTTCTAAAATACCGCCTACAGAATCTTTATTCTGTGCAACTTCTTCAATCAATGCATTCATTTCTATTGCTTTTTGCTCATTTAAAACCGCAAAATCCAAAGAATTCACATATTGAATCTGCTCTTTTAGTTTCTTTTCATCAAAACTATCATCACAAATTGTATAAACTTGTTTTAAATGTGAACCAATATAAACGCCTTGACTCTCTAGAATTTGAGCACAAATGCTGCCAACTGCTACAATACAAGCCGTTAAACGACCTGAAAAATGACCACCGCCACGATAATCCTGAAAGCCTTCGTATTTTTCAAAAGCTGTATAATCGGCATGACCTGGACGCAAACGATATTGTGTTTTTTGATAATCTTGTGAACGTGTATTTTTATTTTCAATTATGATTGTTAGAGAACTTCCCGTTGTATGGCCTTCAAAAAAACCCGAAACAATATGAACTTGATCCTCTTCATGACGCTGTGTTGAAATCTTTCCCTTAGCTCTTCGCTTATCCATATCTCTTTGAATTCGATTTAAGTCAATATAAATACCGGAAGGAAGACCATCTAAAGTGATGCCAATACAAGGACCATGGCTTTCTCCAAACAAAGTCAATGAAATCTGATTGCCAAAATTATTTTTCATATGGACCTCTTTCTAATATATCTCGAATTAAATTATAGGACATTTCTTCAATTTTATATTGACCTGCTTTTTCAATAGAAATAATAGACACCGTTTTTTCACTGCTTTTTTTATCATGAACAATACAATTCATTAATACATCCACGTCATAATCAGGTACAACAGGCAAGGATAAAGACTCATAAATTTTTAATACACGTTGTTTTAAGTCTTTGTCTTTTATAAAAAACAACATTCCCATGGCTACGCATTCCCCATGATAATAGGTATCTAAGCCATAGGCACTTTCAATGGCATGGCCAATGGTATGTCCGAAATTTAATATTTTACGTAAATGACTTTCTTTTTCGTCTTGTTCTACAATTATTCGCTTTAAATCAATGGAACGAGAAATAATATATTCTAAATCCAATACATCTTGTTCAAAAGCTTCTACTAATTTTTCATCTAAAATCAAACCCATTTTTAAAGCTTCAACCAATCCGTTGTGTTGCTGGCGAATAGATAAAGTAGAAAGCACATCAGGATCAATTAAAACACCTTTTGGCTGATAAAACGCACCTACTATATTTTTATAGGAACCCATATCAATGGCAACTTTTCCACCTACACTTGAATCCACTTGAGAAAGAATAGTTGTTGGAATGTTATAAAAATCAATACCGCGCATATAACTAGCGGCTACAAAACCAGCCAAATCCCCGGTTACACCACCTCCAATGGCAATAATGGCATCTTTTCGTGTCATTTGAAATTGGATGCATTGTTCTAATAAATACTGAAATTGTTGTATGCATTTAGAGTTTTCACCTTGCGGGAATTTAAATACCATGGAATTTGGACATTGACTTTTTACAATTTCAATCCATGTATCAGGAATAAAATCATCACATATAATCGCAATTTTACGATTCGTATCAATCACATCTTGAATATGATAGAGCGCTTTTCTTTCAATTAAAATAGGGTAACTTCTTTCTTTTAAATCTACTATAATTTTCATATTGTTTTCCTCATCTTGTATTAGGTAGTGTCAAAAATCGGCATTTTGATAAAAATACACAACCCTCTAAATTTTTAATATCTTACGGTCTTAACCGTTAAA
>NZ_JBJEEY010000097.1:0-1854 GCF_051873555.1 Floccifex sp.
AATGACCTCCTTATTTTCTTCTAAACGTAATACGCCCACGTGTTAAATCATATGGTGATATTTCTACGGTTACGCGATCGCCTGGTAAAATGCGAATGTGATGCATACGGATTTTACCAGAAACGTGAGCTAAAATCTCGTGTCCGTTTTCCAACTTTACTTTAAAAGCAGCGTTGGGTAAAGTGTCAACTACGATACCATCTAATTCGATCATATCTTGTTTAGCCATGGATAAAAATTTCCTCCTTCAATGAAATGATATGGCGTAAAAAGCCAATTACCATTGTACTAAAATACTTAGAAAAAAGCAAATAAAAATAAAGCGAGTCTTCGCTTTATTCCATTCTAGACAATAAAATATAAATTCCCTGGCTCACAGTCTGATCCGGATCATCTGTGACATAAAAAGGACAAGATAACATTCTCTTTAAAGTTCCCGTTAAACCAGGAAGTTTCATTACCCCTCCACAACAAATGATTCCCCTTGTTAAGATATCTTCTCTTTGTAACGGTGTACATTCATTCAAAAATTGAGCGATCCAATGTGCCCATTGAGAAACAATCGATAAAACAAGCTCTAGTAACTGTGATGAATTAATAACCACTACTTTTATTTGATGGAGATGAATATCCATTCCTTGTACATGCATTTGTTTAGGATTATTTTCTTTAATAGTTGTAGCCAAAGTTTTATTAATTTTTTCTTTCATATGCTCAGAAATTACCAAACCATATTGCTGACGAACCCATTTTCCTATCAAAGTATTAATAGATTTTCCAGAAATTGGACAACTCGATTTTTTCTGCATTTTACCAGAAGAAAAAATCGCAATATCACAATTTGAATACCCAATATTTAACACACAACTCGTTAAAGGAAGAAACAAATCCAAGTTAGCTCCAATAGCCGCCATCCAGATTTCCTGATCCATATAAACGCGATGCGCCCCTAAATCTAGTAAATTTTGTTTTAAATCCTCACATTGCTGATTATTAAAAGAAGTTGGATACGAAACAATAATTTCTGTTTTCTGAAAAACACGTAAAACATTAAATTCATAACACAATTGTTCCATTAATAAATTCAAAGCCTTAAAATCAATTTCTTTGTTAGCTAAAGGAGCAATGACTCGTATAGAATCATCAATGCCACGCATTTCTTTTGCTTCACTTCCAATGGCAAGAACCCGATTTTTCTTATCTAAAGCAACCATGCAAGCTTGATCAAATATCAATCCTTTTTCATCTGAAATCAATCGAATATGATTGGCTCCTAAATCAAATCCAAAACGAATCATAATTTCCTCCTATTGTGTTATAATAAATATACACATTCCTAAAACAAAAATGAACACTCTTACTATTCAAATTATACTAGATTCTTTAGAAAAAGAAAAAACATTAATGATTCATGATGAATTAATCAAATGGAATGAAGTATTTGAACTACTGCATATTCCAGTTTATATTTATAGTCCAGACTCCATTTCCTATTTAAAATCAATTTCAATACTCTATAAATCCACTATTCATTACCAATCTAAGTCTCTATCTTATTTTAAAGAAAATAATTATTTAAAAGAAAAAATCATATTTGGTTCTTCTAAACAAGTTATTTATCCGCAAATCGAATTAAAAAACGAAGACGAAGTTCTATTTATTTCAAAAAGATTCTCTCAACAAACAATGAAAAATATATTTTTTATGGCACTAGATAAAAAATATGAAATTTTTAAAAAAAATATAGAAAATTTATTGACATAAATAATCTCGTTTGGTACTATTGAATAGCGCAAAACGGAGGTTTAGCTCAGTTGGGAGAGCATCTGCCTTACAAGCAGAGGGTCAGCGGTT
>NZ_JBJEEY010000098.1:0-8823 GCF_051873555.1 Floccifex sp.
AGTTGGAAAAATTCCAGGTGGATTTTTACGTCGTGAAGGAAGACCAAGCGAACATGCTACTTTAACAGCTCGTATGATTGATCGTCCAATTCGTCCATTGTTTGCGGAAGGATTTCGAAATGAAGTACAAGTTGTAAATACAGTTTTAAGTGTGGATCAAGATTATTCACCAGAAATGGCAGCTATGTTTGGGGCTTCTTTGGCTTTATGTATATCCGATATTCCATTTAATGGACCAATTGCCGGGGTAAAAGTAGCCCGTGTTAATGGGCAATTGATTGCCAATCCAACTGTTGCACAACAAGAAGAAAGTGACATTGAATTAACGGTAGCTGGAACAAAATATGCTTTAAACATGGTGGAAGCTGGGGCTAAAGAAGTTTCAGAAGAAGATATGTTAGAAGCTTTGATGTTTGGTCATGAACAAATTAAGAAATTATGTGCTTTCCAGGAAGAAATTGTAGCCGCATGTGGAAAAGAAAAACGCGAAGTACAGTTATATGCGGTTGATGAAGAATTAGATAAAGAAGTTCGTGCTGGATTTGAAGCTCAAATTCGTCAGGCTGTTTCTATTAAAGAAAAATTAGAACGCTATGGAAAAATTGATGAATTATGTGAAGCAGCGGTTGCACAAATCGAAGCAAAAGAATATGCATCAGAAAAAGATAAAAACAATGCGATGAAACAGACAGCTGAAATTTGTCGTGGAATTGAAGCTGATGAAGTTCGTCGATTAATTATTGAAGATAAGATTCGTCCAGATGGAAGAAAAATTGATGAAATTCGTCCATTGAATTCACAAGTCGATTTATTGCCAAGAGTTCATGGATCTGCTTTATTTACACGTGGAGAAACACAGGTTCTTTCAACAACGACTTTAGGTGCATTAAATGATAATCAAATCATTGATGACTTAACAGTTGTGGATTCAAAGCGTTTTATGCATCATTATAATTTCCCTCCATATTGTGTAGGAGAAACAGGACGTATGGGAACACCTGGTCGTCGTGAAATTGGTCATGGGGCGTTAGGAGAAAGAGCGTTAGCACAAGTTCTTCCTTCTTTAGAAGAATTCCCTTATACAATTCGTACCGTAGCCGATGTAATGGAATCCAATGGATCGTCATCTCAAGCCAGTATTTGTGCAGGAACAATGTCTTTAATGGCAGCCGGTGTTCCAATTAAAGCTCCTGTTGCAGGTATTGCGATGGGATTGATCATGAATGATGAAACAGGTCAATATACGGTTTTAACGGATATTCAGGGTATGGAAGATCACTTTGGTGATATGGACTTTAAAGTAGCGGGTACGACAAATGGTATCACGGCTTTACAAATGGATATTAAAACAACAGGTATTACGCGTGAAATTTTTGAAGAGGCTTTACAACAGGCACATAAAGCACGTTTGGAAATCTTAGATAATATGTTAGCTTGTATTCCGGAACCTAGAAAACAAGTTTCTGAATATGCACCTAAGATTGGAATGATGCAGATTAGTCCAGAAAAAATCAAAGACGTCATTGGACCTGGTGGTAAGATGATCAATGAAATTATTGCTCAATGCGATGATGTCAAGATTGATATTGATGATGATGGTAAAGTCGTTATTTATCATATGAATCAGGAAACAATCGAAAAAGCTAAACAAATGATTGATAACATTGTTCGTGAAGCAAAAGTCGGGGATGTATATGCTGCTAAAGTTGTTCGTTTAGAAAAATTTGGCGCATTTGTCAATTTATTTGGAAATACCGATGGATTGTTGCATATTTCTAAAATTTCTCACAATCGTGTTGAAAAAGTAGAAGATGTTTTATCTATTGGCGATGTCATTGATGTTAAGGTTATGGAAATTGATAACAAAGGTCGTATCAATGTCAGTGCCAAGGCTTTACTTCCAAAATTGAAAAAAGAAAATGAAGAATAAAGAGATTGTTTGTTCAATCTCTTTTTTTTGTGATAGGATTCTCTTTTTGTTCAAATAATGATAAAATAACGAAAAGGAGTGTTTTTTTATGGATTTTTTGAAATACGCAAACGAAAAAAAAGAACAATTTTTATCGGATTTAAATAAATTAGTGGAAATTGAATCCACTCGTGATCTTTCTACCAAAAAAGAAGGAGCCCCTTTTGGAAATAATTGTCGAAAAGTATTAGATACTTGCTTAGATATGGCTAAACAAGATGGTTTTGTGACAAAAGATATTGATGGCTATGCAGGTGTGATTGAATATGGAAACCAGAAAGAAACATTTGGCATTCTAGGACACTTGGATGTTGTGCCATTGGGAGAAGGATGGACAAAAGAACCATTGAAAGTCACATACAACGACGGATATATTTTTGGTCGTGGTGTCATGGATGACAAAGGACCGGCATTAGCTGGTTATTATGCTTTAAAAATTATTAAAGAATTAAATATCCCATTAAAGAAAAAAGTGATGCTGATTATGGGATGTGATGAAGAATCTGGAATGGAGTGTATGAAATATTATTGTCAACATGCCCAAATTCCGGATATGGGATTTGTTCCAGATGCCAATTTCCCTTGTATTTATGGAGAAAAAGGCGGTTTGCACGTTGGTCTACAATCCAATGATGCTACTGTGATTCAAAAACTAGTGGCTGGGCAAGCACCTAATATTGTGATTGGAAAAGCCGATGCTTATGTCAAAGAAATGAGTGAACAACAAGAACAATTATTTCATTTCTATTGTAAATCCAACCAGATTTCTGGTTTTATTCAAAGAGATGAATTGGTTCAAATCCATATTGATGGAAAAAGTGCCCATGCAGCCTGGCCTTTTGCAGGAAACAATGCAGCCTTGCATTTATTGAACTTCATTGGAAGTGCTTATAACGATCAATTGAGTAAAGATTATTATTCTTTATTAAAAGATTGGATGGGACAGCCTGTTGGTATTGATATGGAAGGGGCTTATATGCATTATTTAACAATGAGCACTGGATTTGTTACAATAGAAAATGGTCACAGCCATATTTTAATTGATATTCGCTATCCAAATGATACAACAGGCGATGCGATTATTGAAAAATTTAAAACAGCCTGTGCTTCTTTACAATCGGATATCGAAGTCATCAATGAAGGCGATTCTAAACCATTGTTTGTAGATCCAAATTCAAAATTAGTTACAGATTTAATGGCTGTTTATCGTAAATATACAAATGATACATTCCATGGTCCAATGACAATTGGTGGAGGAACATATGCGCGTCATTTTGAAAACTTTGTATCATATGGACCAGAAAAACCATGGGAAGAAGTTTGTACAAATCAAATTGTGGGAGGATGTCATCAAGCCGATGAAGGTATTAAATTGTCTTCTTTAATAGAAGCTATTGCGATTTATGCCGATGCGATTGTGACATTATGTAGTTAATATGAGAATGCGTAAAGTCAAATGGGCTGTGGATTATTTGTCCAATAGTTCTCATTTAATAGAATCTCCAGAGACTTTAAAAGGTCAATGGAAAGAATTTCTGCAATGTGATACATTACATGTTGAGATTGGATGTGGAAAAGGAAATTATTCTTTATTTATGTCTATGTTATATCCACAAGATGGTTTTGTGGCACTGGAAAAAAATGACAGTGCCTGTGGCATGGCTGCTAAAAAATTTGATGAACAATCGCAAGATAATCATTTGGCTTTAATTCATGGAGATGCTTGTGATTTATCGAATTGGTTTGCAGACAATGAAATAGATATTATTCATTTAAATTTTTCGGATCCATGGCCTAAAAAACGATATGCAAAGCGTCGTTTATCCAATGAAAAATTTTTGGCTCAATATAAGAATTTATTAAGTAAAGATGGTCAGATTCAAATGAAGACAGATAATGCCTCTTTATTTGAATATTCTATTTTAGAATTTTTAAATAATGGATTTGTGTTAGTGGATTTCAGTGTGGATTATCGAAGAGATGAACACAAAGAAGATGTACTCACTGAATATGAAGAAAAATTTGTAGAAAAAGGGCAACCAATTTATCGTTGTGTATGGAAAAAGAAATATGAAGACAATACGAAATGAAATAGAATTTAAAGAAGTATGTCAAAACAATGGTTTTCATGTTTTTATGTTTACAACAAAATGGTGTGGAGATTGTATTTTTATTAAACCATTTCTTCCATCTATTGAAAACCAGTTTTCGAATATAAATTTTTATGAAATCGATCGCGATGATTGTTTAGATTTGGCAAGAGAAATGGATATTTTAGGAATTCCAAGTTTTGTTTGTTTTAAAGATGGAAAAGAAATATCTCGTTTTGTTTCGAGTTTAAGAAAAACGAAAGAAGAAATTGTCGCTTATTTAGAAAAAAGTGTAAGGGAGGCTTAAGTATGTCAAAGGTAAAGGATTTAATGCATGCAATTCTAAATGAAGGAATTGAAGAAGAGGAAGAAATTGTCGAAGAAGAAAATGAAGTAGAAGTAGAGCCTGTGCAGCAATTAGAGCCTACTTTTGTAGAACCAATTGTAAAACCTGTACAAGAAGAACCTGTCATTGCTTCTTTTTTAACAGATAAAAAAGAAATCAAAAAGGAAACAAAGAAACCTAGTATTTTTGATGGGATGGATTATGAAGAAATTTCCAGTGAAATGCCTGGTAAAAAGACAAAGAAAAGTGAGTATCACTATGATCGTTCAAAGATGAAAAAATTGCGTAAACCATTGGAAGACTTTGATTATTCGCCTGTAATTTCACCTATTTTTGGAAATACAAAAGAAGAAGCAAAAGAATTTGATAAAGTACACAATGCTATTGATTTACAAAAACCAGGTGATGATTTTACATTCACAAAAGTTATTTCTCCAATGTATGGAAATGATTTACCTACGCCTAAGCCTGTGCAGCAAATTCCAGTCAAAAAACCGGCTGTAAAAAAAAACAACGTTGACTATACGTTAAAAGAAATGTTGTCTACGCCAAATAAAAAAGAATCCAAACAAAAGTCGTTATTTGAAGAAGAATAGGAAGTGAGTATTTTGGCTTATCATTTTATTGGTATCAAGGGAACGGGAATGGCAGCTTTGGCTTGTATCTTGCATGATCAGCATAAAGAAGTCAATGGAAGTGATATTGAAAAATATATTTTTACTCAGGATGGATTAGTGGATCGAAATATTCCGTTTACTTCTTTTGATGAAAAAAATATAAAAGACGGGGATACAGTGATTATTGGCTTGGCTTTTGATGAAAGCAATGTAGAAGTAAAGGCTGCTAAATACAATCCAAATGTAACTTGTTATTATTACAATGAGTTTTTAGGTGTTTTATTAGAGGAATATAATTCCATTTGTATTGCAGGATGCCATGGAAAAAGTACAACAACAGGATTGGTTTCATCGGTTTTACAAAAACAAGATCAAACGGCTTATTTAATTGGAGATGGTCATGGTTTTATGCCAGAAGATGCCAGACACTTTGTATTGGAATCCTGTGAATTTCAACGACATTTTTTAGCCTATCATCCAGACTATGCCATTATTACCAATATTGAATTAGATCACATTGATTATTATAAAGACTTAGACGATTATATCAGTGCGTTTCAGTCGTTTGTGAATCAAGTTAAAAAGAAAGTTATTATTTATGGAGATGATCCATATCTTCCAAAATTAGATTATAAAATTCCTTATGTGACATATGGACTACAAGAAGGAAATGATTATGTCGCAAAAAATATTGTACAAGGACAAGATGGTATGGAATTTGATTGTTTCCATAAAAATGAATGTCTAATTCATGTACAATTAAGTGAAGTCGGTGATCCTTTTTTACAAGATGCCTTAGGTACTTTTGCTTTAGCTTATGAACTAGGCATGAAACCAGAACAAATTGTTCAAGGACTTCAGGAATATAAAGGAATTGCGCGTCGTTTTGTGATTGAAGAAGTTAAGAATTCTGTTTTGATTGATGACTATGCACATCATCCAACAGCGATTCGATATATGATTGATTCCGCTCGAAAAAAATATCCAGATAAAAAAGTAGTTGCGCTTTATAAACCGGATCGTTATTCTCGTTTGCAATATTTTTTAGAAGGATTTGCCAATAGTTTAAATACAGCTGATAAGGTGGTTTTATGTGATTTTCCCAAAAATGCGAAACGAGAAGATGAAACCATTACCGTTACGATTCAGGATTTATTGAATTTATGTCCGAATTCCATTTTATTAGATGTAGACTATCAAAGTGCAGATATATTAAAAACAATGTGTCCAGCGGTATTTGTATTTATGTCCAGCAAAGATATTTATTTATTAAAAGATATGTTGAAAGAAAAGATAGAAAATTAATTCTATCTTTTTTTCAACTATGAAAATATTTTCAAAATAGAATCGATAAAAGATAGGGAAAGTGTTATAATCGAATAAGAGGTGAATTTTTATGACAATGGAACAATTATTATATATGGTATCGTATATTGCCAAGTGTCTATTACCTGTTTTAGGCGTTGTTTTACTTGTTTATCTTGTCTTATTTGTTAAAGAATTAATTGTGACTTTAAAAGAAGTGACTAAAACATTGACAACTGTAGATGAACAAGTACGCAAATTGGATGCACCTTTACAAACAGCTCAGGATTTATCACATACCGTAGATGATTTGCATGCCAGTGCCAAAAAAACATGTGCAAATGTAGTCAACAGCACAAAAGAAAATGTATCCAATATTAAACAATATTTAAATGAAAACAAAGAAAACTGGAAAGATACAATTTCAAATAAAGTCGATACTTTAAAAAATGTTGTGAAAGAAATTAAAGAGGAACGAAAAAATGAATAATCCAAATATTGATGAAGTAATTGAAGAATTAAAAGAAGACTCAATGAATGATTTAGATGTTTTAAGTGAAGTCGATAATAAACAAAATGAAGAAATTGTGAATGAAGCACGTCATCAGATTCAGGAAGTCTTCGATGAAGTTAATGAAGAAAAAGAACAATTAGACGATGAACAAATGAAAGATCGTTTGAACAAAGCAAAAGAAGACATTTTAAGAATTTTACAAGCAACAAAAGAAAAAGTTATCTTAATTTCAAAAAATGAAGATTTTATTCAATTGGTTGAATCCAGTAAAGACTTTTTATTTCATTCCACTCAATTATTAAAAACAGGCTGTAAACAAGTATTTGAATCCGATCCTGTTTCTAAAATCAGAAACAATGAATCTGTACAGGAAATTGTGAAAAAAGCAGTGGATTTAACAGATTCAATTCGTCGTTCAGATACTTTAAAACAAGTTATTGATTCAGCTGAAGAAGTGACAAATAAAATGAATACAGCCATTTTTAAGGGTCTAAAGAAAATACTAAAAGACAAGGAGGACATGGAATGAAACGAATCACAATTTATGATGTCGCAAAGGAGGCCGATGTATCTTTAGCAACTGTATCCCGTGTTATCAATGACAGCAACGTTGTACGAGAAGATACACGGATTCGTGTACAGCAGGCCATTGAAAAATTGGGATATAAACCCAATGCCATTGCCCAGGGACTAGCTCTTTCAAAGACAACCACAATTTCAATTGTGATGTCAGAAAGATTGATTTCATATAATGCGAAAATCTTAAATGGATTGATGAATATTGCCAGTACATATCATTATAATATTATGTTTCATGTAATTTCAAAAGGAATCAATGAAATGAGTGATATTGTAGAATCAATTATTAAATCACATGTCGATGGTGTGATTTTATTCAATGATGATTTTACGCAAGATGAAATGGAAGCCTTATTGGTATATCAAATTCCAATTGTCATTGTTGGAAGCAAAATCCATAAAACCGATCTTCCAAATGTTGCCAATGTTTTTGTTGACTTTGAAAAATTGGCTTATAACTTAGTAAATTCATATTTCAAAAAAGGAATTACAGACATTGCTTTAGTGGAAGATAAATTAAATATGTATATGATGGATCGATTAAAAGCAGGTTTTGAAAAAGCTTATAAAGATAAGGGAATGGAATTCACAAATTATATTTCATTTGATGATTCTTATAAAAATTCATATGTATATTTATCTAAATACTTTAAACAAAAGAAACCAAGTCAATTAATTGTTGCTTTTAGAGATTCACAAGCTGTAGCTGTTATGAATTCTTTAAAAGAAACTGGATATTCCATTCCAGAAGATTCAGAATTAATTTGTATCTTAAATAATAAATACTTAACAATGGTACGTCCAAATATATCGGCTTATTCTTTACCAGAATATGACATGGGAACCATTGCGATGCGTTTACTCCAAAAAATGTTAATGGAACAAAATACAGGAAAACCAAAATCCATTGAACAAAGTTTCTCCTTTGTTCCACGTCAAACTACAAAGTGACAATCATGTCACTTTTTTTGTGCCATTGAATTTATATATATATAAATTAAAGTATAATATATATATAAATAATAGAAAGGTGGATATTATGAAAAAAGAATTTAGAAGTGTTGTATTTGATCAGAAATCATTTGAAATCAAAGATGGAACAAGAGGAATGTATCAAATCAGTGATGTAAAAAAAGTAAGTATTCTCAATGAAGAAGCAATATTCAAAGGTAAAACAGAACCTTTTTTACATCAAGTATTAGGTGGTGTCACTTTTTTAACAATTGGAGATAATAAATGTTATCTAGGACTCAAAATTAAATTAAATAATGAGCAAGTCTTAGCTGTTTATGTATCTCAAAAAGCTGTCTCTTATAATACAGATGAATTCAAAAAAGATCAAAAAGAAGCTTTCCGAATTAAAGAAGTATTTCAATCATTTAAGTCATAATCCAGGATTTTCC
>NZ_JBJEEY010000099.1:0-8819 GCF_051873555.1 Floccifex sp.
CTATTCTATCAAATAAAAAAAAGACTGTCGACTATTACTTTGTCAACAGTCTGAGGCATCTTGCGATGCCTTTTTAATTTTGATATTTAATTTTTTCTTGTGTTTCAAGTTGAAAACAAATGAAATCTTTCTGGTCTAAATCTTCATGAAACAAATGAACTGCATGGATTTGATGGTTGTTGTAGGTTGTATAGTAATATATGCCTTTATTGCAGTTGCAACAAGAAGTATAAATAGTATATTCATATTCATTTTCACCAACTTGGCAACAACCATTTTGTTGTTCAACACTATGAAGAATATGGAAAAACTGCGAAACACTTTCACTTTCTGTATCCTTTGAAATGGAATTCATTTTTGTGAAAGCTACTTTCATGAAACGAGACTGACTCGATAAATCACCAGGCAATCCCAAGCCACCCATTCCACGACTATATGTTTCTAAATTTAATTCCTTTGAAAATAAGTTTTCTGGATTTTGATTGGATAGATGCATATAGTTGTTTAATTGGAACATTTGATATTGAAATGGAGGATTATTCGTTAAGACACCGACTGGATTGTCATAAATCTTGAGGCCGTCTTTTACAGATTCAACTGTAATGCATTCCATTTCATCGGCAATGATCCAATGAAGTTGAGCTAAAGGAAGTGAAGCATTAAATGGCTTATTTAAAATGTTCAAATTCCCTAGAAGAGATTTCACTTCTTTTACATTTTGACATTGACCTAGAATCCATGGAATCAATTCATATTGAGCAATATTTTCTTTACCTTCCTGAAAGTCGTGATATATCGCATTGCCCACAAAATTCAATCCTGCAATTCCTAATCCTTTTTCATTGATGGCATCATAATACAATGGATATTGATCACATACATAGGCCATACCAATCATCGCAAAATGAGAATCCATTGATTGTCCATTACTGAAATTGAATTTGAAACGACGAGGAACCACAACAATTTGATCTCCATACGAAAATTCATAATCTAAATTACGACCAAAATAGAAATCTTTTGTTTTATATGTAGCTGCTGTACACATAAACAGTAACCTCCTTTCAATATTATTATACCGCTAACAATAAAAAAATGCTGAAATCAGCACTTTTATTTTTCTGGATTTAATTTTTCTAATACACCATTCTTTTTAAAACGAGGATAAATAGCCAAGTAAATAAAGCTGGCAATCACAACTGCTAAAATCGCATTAATTCCTGTTGTGATAAATTTAGCCGCAACTAAATACCCAGCTGCTTTTTCAGCATTTCCTAATAAAATCAAATAATATAAATACGAAACAAGTGGCTCACCAATGATGTTAAATCCCATTCCAGCACTACAAGCTATCACAACTTTTGAAACCAAAGAACTTCCTTGTAGTTTCTTAATATGGAAAACTTTATGTGCTACAAAACCAGTAATAACTCCAATCATAAATTTTAAAAATAATGTTTTAGGAGCTACCATAATATATATAGGATCTAAAATATCTCCAATTCCCATACCAATTGCACCAGCAATTCCACCTGGAACTCCTCCTAATAAAAGAGCTGCTAATATACAGAACGTATTTCCTAAGTGAAATGATGTATATCCTACTGGAGTAGGAATTTTAATTTGTAGAAATGTAAAGGCAACATAGCATAATGCAGCCATTAAAGCTGTAACAGTAATTCTCAATGTAGTATTGTTTGTCATACTATACATCCTCCTCTAATATGACATTAGTATAATCATTTTTTGATTATATAAAAATAACCAGATATATATTTATTCATATAACCAGATTTATGATTTTATTTTATTATTACTATGTTATAATGAAGAAAAGAAAGGAGAAATTTATGACATTAAAACAAAGAATTATGTCAATTGGATTGTCAACTGTATTACTAAGTCAGATGAGTACTGTTTCTATCTTTGCACAAGAAAAACCCACTCTAACAGGACAAAAAACATTTGAAACCAAAGAAGAAGCCAATTCATTTGTACAAGAATTAAAAAACTATAATATCGAATTAAACAAAAATAAATCCGATGGATTACGCTACACTCTCTACCTTACAGGCCCAACACCATTGACAACATCAAAATGGATGGAAAAAGAAACACTGGAATTGGAATCAGAAATCTTTAAAACACAACAAGAAGCACAAATTAAAAAAGATTCCTATACCAATTCTGATGAAAGAACATATAATCTAACAATCACTAAACAAGAAGGGGATAAAGGATCACAAAATACAACAACTTGTTATTCATTAGAAGATGCAGACAATAATTTAGAATTAGTCAAAAACTATTTGATTGAACAAGGTATTGATGAAGAAACCATTCAAAGCGAATTAATAAAAGGAACAGAAATACAAACAACGGAACCATATTTTAAAGTTGAAGATATTGAATTAGATGAAAATAATGAATATACAATTAAAAAAGAAAGTCCAGTTGTTGTAATTACTTTAGATGGTAAAACCTATATTTGGACAATAGGAGAGTTGGCTCCAGAAATAAAAAATAGTATTCTAGAAAAATATAATTTGAGAGAAGATAACATTGTATTTATTTATGATTATAATGATGAAGAATCTAATGAGGAACAACAAAATATAGCTTCTCTTCTAGCTTCTCTTCCATTCAAGATTGAAGTGATTAAAGAAGAAAATCAGCCAGATAAAGTAAAAGTTTCATTAACTCCAGCTGAAAATCTAGATGGAGAAGAAGAGCTGGATATTGATTTACAATATGCGTATTCAACTGTTGAAAAAGAAGTGGATACCTATATGTATAATGTGACATATTCCATTCCGGTTTATGTTTTATCTGGAACGTATACAAACTTTGAAAAAGTGAATTCAACAACTTATACAGTGAAATGGGAATATAAGAGTACTAAGAGTACAGAAGTACAAACAGGTATTGTTTCTAATTACAGTGTCTATATTGTGTTAGCAGCGATTGCTTTAGTGGGTATGTTTGTTGTATTAAGAAAGCGTAAATAATTAAGAAGCCAGGCACCTGGCTTCTTGTTTTTTTAGAAAAAATAATTAATGTAACCTTGAATAAAGATGAATAAAATAATAATTGGAATAAAATAGGAAACATAGAATCGTAAAGTTTTTGGAAACGAAATTCCTTGTCCTGAATTAGCTTCTTTTAAAAAATTATCAAAACCCCATCCTTTTTTTGAAGTACAAAATAAAACATAGATTAAAGAACCCAGTGGAAGTAAATTATTTGAAACAATAAAGTCTTCTAAATCCTGTATTGTTGTTGCCATTCCCAGTGGCTGAATCCAAGATAATACATTGAATCCCAATGCACATGGAAGCGATAAAACAATCATAAGTATACAGTTAATTGATATGGTTTTCTTTTGTGACCAGTTTGTCAGTTCCATTGTCATTTGAATGATATTTTGAAAAACAGCTATAATAGTTGTCAAAGCTGCAAAGCTTAAAAACAAGAAAAACAAAGCACCCCAGAAGCGTCCATAACTCATATGTGCAAAAATATTGGGAAGTGTTTGAAATATCAATCCAGGGCCTTGTCCAGGACTGACATCAAAGGCAAAACAAGCGGGAATAACAATTAAACCGGATACCAGGGCTACAAAGGTATCTAAACAAACGACTTGAATGGCTTCTTGAGTTAATTTCTTTTCTTTATCTATATAACTTCCAAAAATTGCAATAGCACCAATTCCTAAACTCAATGTAAAGAAAGCTTGTCCCATAGCAGCAAAAATCACTTCCGATAGATTTTCCATTTTTGAAAAATCAGGCAATAAATAAAATTTAACACCTTCAAAAGATCCTGGTAAAGACAATGTCTTAAAGACTAAAATAAACATCAATCCCAATAGACAAAGCATCATATATTTTGAAATTTTTTCCACTCCATTTTGAAGACCCCTTGAACAAATGAAAAAACCAATCAATACAACAATAACCATCATGGAAACTTGTAAAATAGGATCGGCTAACATAGCTGTAAAACCAGCATTGATTTGTTCTACACTTTGACCTGCAAATCCTTGAGTTGCCATTTTATAAAAATAATAAAACATCCAGCCACAAACAGTTGTATAAAACATCATCAATAAATAATTTCCAGCCAGACAAATGTATTTCATATAATGCCATTTTGTGTTTTTGGGTTCTAATACATCAAAAGAAAGAACTGCACTTTTTTGACTGGCACGTCCCACTGCGTATTCCATAATCATAATGGGAAGACCTAAAATCAAAAGAAAAAATAAGTAAAGACAAACAAAGGCAGCGCCTCCGTATTTTCCAACAATAAAAGGAAAACGCCAGACGTTACCCAATCCAATGGCACAACCAGCACTCAATAAAATAAATCCCAGTCGGCTTGATAAACGATCTCTCATAGTTAAGCACCTCGTATATTACTATAACAAAAAATAATGGACTTTTGTCCATTATTTCGATAAAAGCATACGATCGTTGTCTAAATTATTTCCAGACTTTAATTTGAACTGTAAAATCAAATCATTGACACTCATTTCTTCTCTTTCTTTGCCAGAAACATCCAAAATAATATGTCCATTATCCATCATAATTGTACGATTCCCCAAAGACAAAGCATCACTCATATTATGTGTAATCATCAACGTTGTGATTTGATGTTCTTTTACAATTTCTTTTGTGAGTTTCAAAACTTTTTTAGCCGTTTGAGGATCCAAAGCCGCTGTGTGTTCATCTAACAACAATAACTTAGGTGGATTATATGTTGCCATTAATAAAGTTAGAGCTTGTCTTTGTCCACCCGATAATAAACCAACCGGTTGATTTAAACGATCTTCTAATCCTAAATCCAAACGCGCTAATTGTTCTTTAAATACTTTTTTATCATTTTTTGAAATATGAGACAACCATCCACCTTTTCCAGCTGCTAAAGCCAGATTTTCCAGAATCGTCATTCCTGGGGCACTTCCTTTATTGGGATCTTGATATAAGTGACCAATATTTTTAGCTCTTTTAAATTGAGGCTCAAATGTAATATCTTGTCCATCTAAGTAAATGGAACCCGTATCCGTTAAAAAATTCCCGCAAATCGCATTAAATAACGTAGACTTGCCTGCTCCATTGGATCCAATAATAGTCGTGAAATCACCTTTTTTTAAATGAAGAGATAATTCTTCTAATGCTTTTTTTTCATTGATGGTACCAGGATTAAATGTTTTTGAAATCGATTCAATTCTTAACATATTACATACCTCGTCTATATTTCATTTTTCTTTGAATCAATGGCCATTGACTCTTTAAATACGGAATACCAATGGCAATGACTACAATCACAGAAGAAACCAGTTTTAACATAAAAGCAGGCATATTAAATCGTAAAGCAATCGTATAAACTAAACGAAAAATGATAGCTCCAATTACACAACCAGAAGCCCTTTTTAAAATAGAGCCATGACCTAAAACCGTTTTTCCAATCAACAAAGAAGCCAAAGCCACAGTTACCATTCCTTGTCCAATATTAATATCCACAAATTTCTGTGATTGCGACAATAAACAACCTGATAAAGCGGTAAACATATTGGCAATACATAAACCAACAATGGTTGTGAAAACAGGATTTATGGAACTGGATTTCACCATATCGGGATTGTTTCCTGTAGCTCGAATAGCCAATCCTAATTTAGTGGATAAAAAATAAACGAGAAATACAATCACACATATCACTGCAATCAAAGCAATCAATAAAACCGAATAGTTGGAAAGAGAAGGGAAGGCTTCTTTAAAAATAGTAAAAACAGTATTGGTTCGATTCATATTTAATAAAGAAGCACCGCCCATAATCCAAATGTTTATCGAATACAATCCTGTATTAACAATGATTCCCGATAAAAGAGAATCAATTCCCACTTTTGTCTGCAATAAAGCCGTTATGAAACCAGAAAGCATTCCAGCAATCATGCTTGCTGGAATGGCTAAATACGGATGACCGGCAATGGCAAAGGTTGCTCCAACAACACCGCCTAAAGTAAAACATCCATCGGTTGATAAGTCACATACATTTAACATTGTATAGCTTAAAAATAAAGCCAATACACACAGGGAACAAATAAGCCCTAATTCTATAGCTGTTTGTCCCAAAGAAAGATAAGTTGTCATATTTTATCCCTCTAAATCATCAAAACTTTCTGCCGTTGTGATTTCTTTGACTTGTGTACACAAAGGTTCAAAAGCTTTTTTAATAGTTTCAAAATCAAAGCCAAGAGCTGTACAAGTTTCTGTATTAATGGTAGCTGTTCCATTATCGAATGTACGAACAGCTAAAGTTGATGGATTTTCTTTATCCAATAAAACCTGTGCAATCATGTCCGCTGTTTCTACACCTAAATTCGCATAATCAACGCCATATCCTAAGAAAGCTCCATTTAATGCAAAGGAATCAGCACCTGTATAATGAGGAACTTTAGCATCAATCAATGTTTCATAAATGGATAATTCCGCTGTCATAATGGTATTATCTGTTGGAGTAAAAATCGCATCTACGTCTTCACTGATTAAAGCATCCACAGCCAATTTTACTTCATCGGTTGTAGTTGCTGTTTTAACTACATAGTCAATTTGTTTGTCTTCTAAATATTGTTTAGCACTTTCAATAGAGGCTGTTGAAGAATCTTGTCCAGCATCGTATAATAAACCAATTTTGTCTGCATCTGGATCAGCAGCAAAAATTAAATTGAAAATACTTGTTGTATCTAAATAGTCACTTGTACCTGTAATGTTAGCACCCGGTGTTTCTAAGCTATCAACAATTTGTGCCCCCACTGGATCGGAAACCGCTGAGAAAATCACTGGTAAGTCGCTTCCTTCTGTCGCGGATTGCATAGCCATAGCAACTGGTGTTGCGACTGCAACCATTAAATCCACGTTGTCGGCTTGGAAATCAGTAATAATTTGGTTTAAAACGGTTGAATCGGCGTTACAGTTTTCCACTTCCACATCAAATACAACTTCGTTTTCTTTTCCAATTTCTTCTAAACGAGATTGGATGTTGTCAACAATCTGATTCAAACTCGCATCATCTACATAGTTACAAATCCCGATTTTGTACACTGTTGCATCACTGTTTTCATTACTTGAACACCCAAATAAACTTGCACACATAGCACTGGCTAATAAAGCCTTAGAAATTTTTTTCATCTTTTTGTTCTCCTTTTCTACTCTCAATCAGGAAACAAAAAACTCGTCCCTGATTAACGTTCAAGGACGAGTGTACTTCACCCGCGGTGCCACCTTGTTTTACAGTAAAACTACTGTACACTTTTAGAATACTATCATATTCCTCACAACTCACGTATGTATCACGTCATAGAATACTATTATTTCCTCTATGCCCTCCACGGTCCATTTACAAAACTGCCATTATTCAGCTCCCACCAGCCTGAACTCTCTTGAAATACATCTTTTTGTTTTATCTCCGTATCATCGGTTTCCTAAAGTTTACACTGAAGAAAACGAATTTTCAAGAAAAAAATGAAATTTACATAAATTTACAAAATTGTTTCAAAATTCTTACATATATGATATACTTCAACAAAACAAAGATGTTCTACTTAGTAGGGCATCTTTTTTGTTTTTTTAGAAAGGAAACGAACATGGAAGAAATCATTCAGCAACAAAAACAAATCAATGAATTATTAAAACGATATGGAGTTAAATTCGGAATCTATAAAAACAATACATTTCACGAACAACTCTTTCCCTTTGACTGCATACCTAGAATTATAACTAAAGAAGAATTTGAGCCATTAGAAAAAGGACTCATTCAAAGAGTCAATGCATTGAATGCGTATTTATATGACATCTATCATGACAAACAAATTGTCAAAGATGGCATTGTCCCCATTGAATTTGTACTCTCATCCAGTGGATATTTAGTACCATGTCAAGGCATTACTCCATCAAAAAAAATTTATTCCCATATATCTGGCATTGATTTAGTCTTAGACAAAAACAATCAATGGATTGTATTAGAAGACAATTTAAGAGTACCCTCAGGAGCCAGTTATCCCATGATTGCCCGTGAACTCTGTCGAAAAGCCAGTCCAGAAACGTTTTCCAATCACAAAATTGAAGACAATCGAGATTATGCCAAGTGTTTAAAAGATGTCATGGATTTTGTCAATACAGGTGGTATCAATGCGATTTTTACGCCAGGAAGAATGAAGGCTGCTTATTTTGAGCATTCGTATTTAGCAGAACAAACAAGAAGTAAATTAGTGAGTTGTCAAAGATGATTATTTATTTTTAAAAAACTATGATGGATCGCTAGAAAAAATTGGAGCTTTGTATCGAAGAATCAATGACGATTTTCTGGATCCATTAACATTTAAAGAAGAATCATTAATTGGTATTCCACAAATTATGGACATATATCGAAAAGGACATGTAGAGATTCTGATTCCTCCTGGATTTATACAAAAAGAACAAAGAAGTTAGAATTGTCTATATTTTGTTGTTTTACTTCAATTAAGTATAAAAGATAATTCAATTTTATTGAAAAAAGTTAAACAAAATAAAAATAGAATTGTTTCATATATTAAATGGAATCAAAAGAAAATTGAAATATTAGAAACTTTATTAAAAAAATTCATATAAAACTACCCGGTTTATCACCGGGTAGTTTTTATGTGTGCCGGGCATGGCACGAATTCAGTTGGAGATAAACCAACCACAGGTAGTTACCGCCAAGTGTAGCGAACCACAAGTTGTTGACAGTGATGTTGAGGATGGAGGAAGTGGTGTAGCGATTCTTTCGAGCGTACGAAC
>NZ_JBJEEY010000100.1:0-8712 GCF_051873555.1 Floccifex sp.
CATTTTTTTCTTCAGTTCTATTATTTTTTTGATTTTTAACTTAATGACATTGGGATATTACGATGCTTAATTCCATTTTGGCTCATATCAAATTCATCGAGTGAGACAACATATTTTGGATAATTATCGCGAATACTATCATAAACGCCAAACTCACGTTGAATCGTTTCATCGGATGCCAGCAAATAAGTAACTTGAACATATAGTTTCTCTCCGTTTTTATCGCATACAAAATCAATTTCCTTGTCTTGAATTCTTCCAACTGTTACTTTGTAACCTCGACGAAATAGTTCCAAATAGACGATGTTTTCTAAAATGAGATTGATATCTCGCATGTTGCCACCAAAAATGGCTTCTCGAATACCATGATCGGCAAGATAATATTTTTCATTGGATGAAAGAATCTGTTTTCCATGTAAATTTTCACGCTTAACCTGATAAAACAAATAAGCATCACAGCAATATTTGATGTAATTCAAAATAGTTTCTGGTGAAACGGTTCGTTTTTCATTTTTGAGAAACTTTGACAAAGAAGTAGCCGAAAAAGTTGTTCCTATATTTGTACTTACATAAGTAATAATGCGTTCCAGCAAGTCCACATCACGTATTTTGTTTCGTTTCACAATGTCTTTAAGCTGGACAGAGTTAAACAAATCATGGAGATACAATTTGCAAGGCTCTTCTTGATAACGAACATTGGCTAGATAAGTAGAAAGTTCTCCGGATAAAAGATTGGCATTGGAGCCAGTGATATAAATGTCACAGTCAAGTGACATAAGAAAGAAGTTAATACATTTTTCCCAATCTTTTACTTCTTGAATCTCATCAAAAAACAAATAAACTTTGCCATTGATTTTGGAAGCTTTTTTGATAATTTCATCATGTAATGCTTTTGCACTTTGCAAATGAGAGAAGTTCAAATCCTCAAAGTCGATTGAAATAATCTGATTTGGATGAATACCAGACTCCAAAAGTTCCTCTTTAATCAGCTAGAGCATAACCGATTTTCCGCAACGATGAATACCAACTATGACCTTTATGAGTTCTGTTCCTATAAAAGGTCGAATACGTTTCATATACATTGCATATACTTGACCAAATTATATTATATTTATAACTGACAAAAATATGTTTTTTATTAAAGTTTATCAGTTATAAATACAAATATTTAAAATCAAGAAATTTCTCATTTTTTACCATAATTTAGAAAAATTTTATTTTAAACCACTCTAAATTGATGTTTTTTCTAACATAAATGGTTGAAAATGTTATTTTTGTCTGAAATCGTGTTATTTTTGTCATCGCAATCCACTTTAAAAATATTTATTATATAATGAAAGAAAAAAGAGGAAACGAATGATGGAATATACAAGAATAAAATTATTGTCTCGAGATGATCCGAAACGATTGAATCGGATTGTAGCTGTAAAAGGAGATCCGGATTTATATACTTTAGGTGCTATATTCGGATTTAGTTTAAATTGCTGGTTTGATAGTGTTTATTTTTTTGAAACGCAAAAAATAACATATTTACCGGATTTATTTTTAAATCGATATATTTTTTCAGAAAATCAATATAAGATGAGTGAAAAGAAATTATCGGATCTAGGTTTTGTTTTTACTTTTCAATATGATATGACAGATGAATGGATATTTGATTGTCGGATTTTATTAAATAAATATGAATATGAAAGCAAGGAAAGTGAGTATCCATTGGGTATTGTATTAGATGGAAAAGGATTTGGAATTATTGAAAACAATCATTCAACTTTTAATCAATTTGTGAATGGAAAAATAAAACCAGATACTATGATTCAAACTCGACATAGTTATCCGACTTTACCGGATTATTTGGTTTTAAAGTCTTTTAAGGATTTTAATCATTCTTTGGATTTTTCAAATTATAAATTTTATAAAGATGAAATTCAGTTTATAACGGATCAATATTTTGAAGATCCCAGAATTAATTATGACATTATAAGAGATGAAGAATATTATAACAATATAGTGGCTTCTAAAATATTCACTAATAAATTTATGTGCGATACTTTTACTCGTTTAAATAAAAAATATGATGTAAGAGAATCTTTTCAAAAAATAGCTAAGTGTACATATGATACGGTTAAACAATTTCGTATAGGAGAAAATCGATATATTATATATTTAGAAGTCAAAAAACAATTGAATTTATTAGACTAAAAGAGGACGATTGTCCTTTTTTAGTGTGTATATTTGTTGATTATTTTTCTAAACATATAGTTTATTCATTTTTTGATACAGTCTTTGTCACTATGAAATGCTCTATACTAAAAATCTCTTTTTTGAAAAGTATATATTTTTGTATTGGAATAAATGGCTTTACCAATAAAATAATCAACTTTTATTCTAATTCCATAAAACTGATTGATTTTTTTCTATGAATATTTATATTCCTAATTCTGTATGGAAATATTTTAGACTTGTGAATTGATATTTTCTTCTGAATTGTTTTGGATGAAGTGTGTTTGTACCGTTGAAATGATTAATATATCCTTCTAAATATTCGAGGACTTCTTTTTGAATTGTAGCAATATTGGTATTAAAACATGACATCTGTTCTGTATCAATAAATGTCGTTTCCCCAATATAATCATCTTTTTTTATAATGACCATCTTACTATAATCAATACCAGGATTTTCTCCTGTTGGAAATGGGGATGAGTAAAAATGAAATCCTTGTTTATGATTTAAATACGTTCTGAAGGGAACACATACATAATAATTTTCTTTCGTTTCAAATACTATCACATCATAAGGTCTATCGCCTTTTTCTAATATTTCAGGATACTTAGCAGCAGGATAATCTTTGTAAAAATTAGATGATAATTTTTTTATTTCATAGTTATTCGATATAGTTATACTATTCATTTATTAACTCCTAAAAAAAGAGAACTATTAAAGTTCTCTTAAAACGCATCGCATCGGTCACAATTTTATTTTACCGACCTGTCTGTACCGTCACAGGTCATCATCAATCCGGTCACAATTTTATTTTACCGACCTGTCAGTACCGTCACAGGTCATCATAAAGCGATGGAAGATAAAGACCTATCTTCATTTGAATATTAACATTAACTTATTGTTGTGTCAAACAATCTTATCGCATAAAATCCATCTTTACTTTATTTCGTATTTCCATGATTTCATCTCGAATCGTATTAACTAATAAATAAGATTCAGATGGATCTTCTTTTAAATCTATTACCAGATTATATATATTCTTCATGGATTCACTATAGATAGAAAAAGAATCTTTATATAGTATATAAAACGTATAAATGTCATATATACAATCTATATATTCATTTAATATATCTTCTTCTAATTCAATATATCTTGCATGAATTTCAAGTGATGTATCTAATTTCTGTAAAAAAGAATACACAATCATTTTTTGTTTTCTTCTTTTTTCAAAGTAATACAACAATAATCCATTACAAATCACAAACAATAAAACAAGTAACATTTGATCCCCTTCTTTCAAATTCTTTACTATTTTATCAGAAAACAATAATCATGACTGAGCTAAGATTTACATCAATTGGTATATTATATACATGATTATTTAACATAAAGGAAATGATTACATGAACAACGATATCGTAATTTTTAAAAATGGAGAATTGGAATTAGAAGTGTCTGTTAGTGAAGACAGAGAAGCTGTTTAGCTGACATAGGAACAAATGGCTGAATTGTTTAGTAGAGATAAGCCAACAATATCACGGCACATCAGAAATCTGTTTAATGAAGGTGAATTGGACAGAAATTCAGTTGTTGCAAAATCCGCAACAACTGTTGCAGATGGAAAAACGTATCAAGTTGATTATTTCAATCTAGATGTAATTATTTTTGTTGGATATAGAGTTAAGTCAAAAACTAAAACATACAGATAATTACAACTAAAATTATTAATAATAACGGCCAATTGGAAATTAACCATTAAACAAATATGAGCCATTTATCATTGATAAGTGGCTCAATTTTAAACTGATAAGGTGGCTCAATTTTGGATTGACAAATACAAATACGGTTGATTTGAGTATTTCATCTGTTGTAATAAGAAATGATTGCATTACGAGAATGAACCAATTAATTAACTATGTAAAATCAAATTAACATTGTTATTTCACAAAATTTGATGTATTATCATAGTGGAATTGCGGTAAGTTACTACGATGCTTACTTGCCAGTTTAGTTCGCTGAACTGGTTTTTTTATTGTATTTTGAATTTAAGTAAAGGGCTGTATAAAATTTTGATAAGTTTGTTGGATAAACAATCTTGGAACATTCCTCATTCATTTTATGATTTTATTATTTGTCAGCAGATTTATTATTTAGCCGACATTTAATGAAACAATGAAATATAATAGAAAACTAAATCATGTAAACCTGGAATGATTACAAGAGTCATATATATTGTCTTCCCCAGACTCTGTTATAAAAAAACTGCAACCATTATAGCTGCAGTTTTTTATTTTATTCTGTTGTTTCCGTTGTTTCTTCTGGCTGTGTAATAGATTCCATTGTAATAGAATCAGCGGATTCTCCTTTTAATACTGCATTAATCTTAGCATTTGCTAATTTAACCGTATTTTGGTCTGGAATCATAACATAAGCCGCTTGTCCTAGTGCGGCACACATTTCTGTAGAACCGGTTCCATCGACTGAATATTGTTCCACTTTCCAATTGGTTCTTGAACTGATTTGCCATTTAATAAGTGTTTGTATTTCTTCCGTCGATAAATCTGTTTCAAAGAAGCCAGATAAAGCATCTAGAATTGATGTATAGTTTGTAACAGAACTAAAAGACATCGCTTTTTTAATCACTGCTTTAATCACTTCCTGTTGATTTAATGCTCTATGTCGATCCCCTTCTGCATAGGCATAACGTTCACGAGCAAATCCCAGTGCACATTCCCCATTTAAGTGGTTGTCTCCTTCATAGACTGTACAAGATGTATTTCCGTTTCCTACGTTTTCAATGGTTTGATCTGAATAAATGTCAATACCACCTAATGCATCCACTAAATTTTCAACCGCATCAAATCCCACTCTTAATGTATAGTTAATTTCAATACCTAAGAAGTTTTCTACTGTTTCTTTAGTAGTTTGAATACCATAAATACCTGTATGCGTTAATTTGTCTAAAGCTCCATTGGCACAGTTTTGAGTGACATTACATACTGTATTAACATAATAGTCACGTGGAATACTCATTAATAAAATGGTTCCAGTGTTTGGATTAACAGTAACTACCATATTAACATCAGTACGAGCTACTTCATCCAATCCACCACGAGAATCGGATCCACTGATTAATACAGTAAAAGGTGTATTGGTAATATCTTTAACCGCTTTTACTTCGTTTTTCTTTTCGGTATAGTAAACCGTTGTGTGAATGACTTTGGTTTCTTTTCCAAATGATTTAAAGTTTTCATTTTCACTAATGGTTTCTCTATAGTTTTCATTTAATACAATAGCTCTAACGTCTTTATCATATAAAGCTTGTACTTCTTCATCTAAGCTATCGTATTTTGAACTCTTATAGTCTACATTTTCTTCTTTAAAATCAGCTAAACATTTCTTAGTTCCATATGTATCGATTTCCGATAGAATACCAATTTTTAATCCATTTAAATCGGATAACGAATCAATTTTAGAATCGGATAAAACAATAACTGACACTGTATTTTTAATTTTATTGGATGTATCTGTAATCTTTGTTAAAGCTGACTTTGTTTTCATAATGTAGTATCCACCAAATAAATAGGAAACACAAAGTACAATTGTAATAAATACCGCAAATACTTTAACAGCTACTTTCTTATATAGAGCCAATAAAACAATAAAAATTAAGTCAACAAGTGCTAATATCAATACAAGTAAACCAGCTATATTTCCTGGTAAAACACCAATTGTAATGATTTCAAAACCAAAATAAATAGTAAAAGAAATCAATAAAACAATTAATAAACCAGTCAATACTTTTAATAACTTTTTCATGACATCCTCCTTAGTCAAAAATCTTTTTGAATAAACTAAAAAACAATGACAATACTGTACAAATACATACAGATGTCATTGCTCCTAGTGTATCAATCAATACATCTATTTTTGACATGGTTCGACCTGCTACACTTCCTTGATGCCATTCATCCCCACATGCCAAAATGAAACAAATCAATATTGTTAAGAAAAACCTTCCACCTTTTTTTATTCCTAAAATCGTAAACGCAAAATATATCGCGATAGCCATACAAAAATAAATCATAAAATGCGCTATTTTTCGTATATTAACGTTCCAGTTACTTCCATAAGGTGAATACAAAATGATATAACTCTTTATTTTCTGTGATAAAGTAAAACCTTCAGGAGAAGACTCCAAATACGTTTTTACTTCTTGTTTCAATGCCTCTGTAACGTTTTCCGAACGAATAGAAGAAGTATATCCATCTTCTGAGCTCATAGAATACATCAAAGTAATCACAAAAACAGCAGCACAAACAAATACCACAAACCAAATAAAACGTAAAAAATAATGTTTCTTCATGTTTATCCAATCACAATTGTTCCTAATACAGGTATATTAAATCGATCACAATATTCTAATTCTCTTATAATTACAGTTATAAACTCTACTCATTAATTAAGCCATCTTTTACATTCACATTTTTCAAGTTCTAACTATTGTACTATGAAGTAAAGTCACATTTTAACAAAAGGATACACTTAAAGAAATGGTGTTTCCAAAAATATACAGTTTTTCCTGTAAGCTTACTTTTATTGATTGCTTAAGTTAATCATTTCTTTTTCCAGTTCTAGAAGATGTTTACTTCTATCTTTTACTCTACGACATGGAATACCTAAATAGATGCCCCATTCATCTAAAGTTTTATTCACTAAAGACATGCTACCAATTGAAGTTCCTTCCTTTACTGTGACATCGGGTAATACAGTACATCCGCTACCTACCAAGGAATGCTTTTCAAATATAACTGTTCCTCCAGTCACATTTCTATATTTTTCTGGAATTGTTGGATTTGTTAATGCTTCTCCCGAGTAATCATCATTCACTGCATAAACTGCACATCTTGAAGAAATACCGACATAATCTTCTAAAACAATCCCATATTCACCGCCAAAAAGCATTACTCCGGCAGCAATATGTATATTATTCCCAAATTGAATCCTTCCACTTAAAATGCAGAAATCATCAATTCTAACATTATTACCAATACTGATATATTGGGCTCCATAAATACTACATTTTTTGCTGACAAGAACATTATTACCGACCGCTTTGAAACCAATTTTTTTTAATTCTTCCTTAGAATAAAAACTATTCATAGCAACTCAACCCTTTCATTTATTTTGCCGTATATAGTAGATTTCTCTATCCAACTTAATATTCTATTCTCTACAAGTTTTTGCCGAATTATTTCAATTATTATACAAATTATAAACACTCCAAGAACAGATATAATTGAAAACAAAATTAACCTTTCAATTGAAAGATAATATGCCCCTTTCACATTTAAAATCGTTCCCCATAGCCATTTTCTCATTGTATCTGAATTAGCATGAATGCATAGAACCCCAAAAGTACTTCCACCAATTGTATTTATCAGCCCACTTTTATTTATCTTCAAGTCTTTAAAGAACATAAAACTACAAAACCCTATTGCAAAAGCAAGAAACGTATTGCTATCACTCACAAATCTATAAGCTATTTGCTTATCAAACTTGTCTCCCAAAATCAAACAGATTATTACAGACATTATTGCAAAAAGAATAAATAAAGTAGTCCAATAACCCCATTTTCTATTATTAATTGAATATAATCGAACATACGCAGCAACAATGTATAAGAAAGAAAACCACGAAACATAATTCATTACCACACTGAACTTAGGCATCGTCCCAAGAAATACATATAGAAAAGCAAGTAACCCGATTAAGTATTGGTGCTGTTTCTGATTGATGTTTTGCAGGAGGATGTTAAGGAATGGTATAAACAAATAAAATACAAGGAAACAAGCAATAAAGTTACTACTGTCCACTTTCCTTACTATCAATAAACCTTCAAGCACATCTTTAATACTGCCAATACCAAAAACAAGAAATAAAAGTGATATAAAAATATTATAAAAAAGCACCTCACTAATCATTTTTACATACTTTCTCAGTGTAATATTACTTTTGCACATGAAGTACCCAGTAATAAGCATAAAACAATTTATACCTGTCTTTCCCCAAGCACCAAATAGAAATAAAAAAATACTATTCACGCTTAACGTGTGTTCATACATTACATCGAGTAATCCACTATTTACAACAAAATGATGTGCTACAATCAGGAGCATCACGACTATTCTATATAATTCCAAATTAGAATTTCGAATACTACCATGTTTATTTATAAATTCTTTTTTCATAGTTATCACTCTAATATAATTTCACAAATTCTATCTACATCTTCCATACTTAAATCTGCATACAATGGAAGTGTTAACACTCTTAATGCAATATGTTGAGCAACTGGTGTTTTTTCAATACCAGCTGTTTGATAATTTCTATAGCATTCGAAACTATTGGTCAGTGGATAGAAGTATTTTCTTGCTCCTATTCCCTGTTTTTCTAGTTTTTCAAACACTTCATTCCTTGTATATTTAT
>NZ_JBJEEY010000101.1:0-8701 GCF_051873555.1 Floccifex sp.
ATATTATTTTCATTACCGAACAGGATTATTTCAAAAAAGGATGTCCAGTCTATCACATCAATCGAAAAGTCGATGAATTAGATAACAGTCCATTTAATGATCGAATTCATTTGATGTATGTCAATGGACAATATAGAGGAAATGATGAGCTTGGTTTATTGATGCATGACTTTGGATGCAGTGATTATCGTGAAATGAAAATTACAGAGCTTAAAGAAGATGTCAAACAACTAAAAACCGGAAATATGGAGGTGAAAAAAATGTGTGAGATCATGGAAGAAATAAGAGAAAGTGGAAGACTTGAGGGATTCGCTCAGGGAATATCTCAAGGAATATCTCAAGGAATATCTCAAGGAATATCTCAAGGAGAAGAAAAAGGAAAACTGGAAGAAAAAATTTTATTGGCTAAGAATTTAAAAAAATTGGGTTCAGAAGATATCTTTATTGCCAAGGCTTTAAATTGTGATGTAGATTCTGTTAAGAAATTATTGGCCTAAATGATCGAAAAAAAACATCCCAAATATGAGTGGGATGTTTTTTTTATCCTTCTTGATCCATCTTTAAACGATATAAGCGTCTTCTTTCAATGGCTGTTAAACCTTTTTTACGAATACGAATCGCATCAGGTGTGACTTCTACTAATTCATCGTCATTGATCCATTCTAAAGCTTCTTCTAAAGAGAAAATTCTTGGAGGTGTCAACAACATAGCTTCATCTCGTCCAGAAGAACGAATGGCTGTCAGTTTTTTGTTTTTTAAAGGATTGACATCCATATCAATATTTTTTGCACTCTCTCCAATGATCATTCCCTCATAGACCTCCGTTTGAGGACCGATAAATAAAGCACCACGTTCTTGTAAATTCCATAGAGCATAGGTCATGGCTGTTCCTGTTTCTGTGGAAATCATTGCACCTTGCATACGCTGATTTATTTCACCTTTATAAGGTTCATAACCACAAATACGACGAACTAATGTTCCTTCTCCATGTGTATCATTGATGAATTCTGTTCTAAATCCCAATAAACCACGAGTAGGAGCTGTATATGTAATTCGATCATAACCATTGTCTTCTTCTAAGTTAACCATTACACCTTTACGTAAATTTAATTTATTAATGATAGTTCCTTGATATTCACTTGGTGCAATACAAACGACTTCTTCAATTGGTTCAACTTTTACGCCATTTTCATCTTCATGTAGAATGACTTCTGGTTTTGATACAGCCAATTCATAGCCTTCACGACGCATGTTTTCAATCAAAATTGATATATGTAATTCACCACGCCCAGAAACTTTAAAACAATCTGCTGAATCCGTTGGTTCTACTTTTAATCCAACATTAACTTCTAACTCCTTTTCCAATCTTTCTTTTAAATTACGACTTGTAACATATTTACCAGATTGACCTGCAAAAGGAGAAGAATTAACATGGAAATTCATGGAAAGAGTTGGTTCTTCAATTGGAATTTGTTCCATTGGTTCTACATGATCGATTTCACAAATTGTATCTCCTATATTGATATCTGGCATACCAGCAACTACTACAATGTCTCCACTATGTGCTTCTTTTACATCCGTACGAGACAATCCTTTATAAACAAAGCACTTAGAAATACTTTCTTTCTTTTCCAGTCCTTCTTCGTTGCAACGAATATATTGATTACCTTGTTTTAATATTCCTTTATAAATGCGTCCAATTCCTAATCTTCCAATGTATTCATCATAAG
Organism: Floccifex sp.; assembly: GCF_051873555.1. Classification (GTDB taxonomy): domain Bacteria; phylum Bacillota_I; class Bacilli_A; order Erysipelotrichales; family Erysipelotrichaceae; genus Floccifex. The sequence continues at coordinate 1,731 of NZ_JBJEEY010000101.1, forward strand.
CCAAGGCACTAATTTGCATTTGCAAAGGCTGATCATCATAGTCAGGATAAACGTTACAATGTTTTAATATTGTATCAAATAAAGGATCAATATTATCAGATGGTTCATCTAATTCATATTGAACAATACCTTCTCGAGCAATTCCATATAAAATAGGGAAATCTAATTGCTCATCATTGGCATTTAAATCCAGGAACAATTCATAGACTTCATCTACAACTTCTTGCGCTCTTTGATCTTTTTTATCAATTTTGTTGATTAACAAAATCGGTTTTAAACCAATTTCCAATGCTTTTGATAAAACAAAACGCGTTTGTGGCATAGGACCTTCTGATGCATCCACCAATAAAATAACTGTATCTACAGTACGAATGATACGTTCAACTTCACTTGAAAAATCAGCATGACCCGGTGTATCGACTATATTAATTTTTACGCCATTATGTATGACAGAGCAGTTTTTTGAATAAATAGTGATTCCTCTTTCTCTTTCAAGATCATTGGAATCCATAACACAATCAACGATTTCTTCGTTGTTGCGAAATACATCGCTTTGTCTTAAAAAGGCATCCACTAATGTACTTTTTCCTGCATCGACATGGGCAATGACAGCTATATTTAAAATTTTTTCTTTTTCCATTTGCAGCCTCGCTTTCTGTTAGAAAACCGAAGATATTATAAAGCAAGTCTTTAAAAAACTCAATGGAATATGCTATAATACATTATCAAAAAAGAGGAGAAAAATATGCAAGTACGTTATTTTAGAGAATGGTCAAGCCAATTAAATAGAAATATGGAATTTAAAATGTATGGACACGCTGGAAAAATGTGTCTTGTTATTCCTTGTCAAAATGGTCGCTTCTTTGAATGGGAAGACCGCCATATGTTTGAATTAGTCAGTGAATATATTGAAGCAGGACTTATTCAATTTGTAACATGTGATACGATTGACGAAGAAGCCTGGTCCAGTCATGGATCTACATATGATCGCATGCGAAAACAAGAAGCCTGGAACAATTATATTGTTCAGGAATTAATTCCAAGTGCATTATATAAAGCCGGATTGGATACAAATTCTTCTTGTATGGTGACAGGTGCTTCTTTAGGAGCCAGTCATGCTGCGAATTTAGCTTTCCGTTATCCATATATTTTTGATCAATGCTTAGCACTGTCTGGATTGTATGACTTTGAACCAACTTGGTATTATGACAATTATCGTGATGAATTTTCTTACAACAACAATCCATGTGCGTATTTAGCTAATATCGATCCAAATCATCCATATGTAGATAAATACAATCAAAATCAAATTATTATTTGTTGTGGACAAGGAAGCTGGGAAGAAGAAGGTTTAGCAACAGTTCATCGTTTGAAAGCTATTTTAGAAGGAAAAGGAATTCATATCTGGTTTGATATCTGGGGACATGATGTTTATCATGACTGGCCTTGGTGGGAAACACAATTGAAATATTTTATTCCTAAAATGATTGAACACTATTAATATGAAATATAAAGCAATTTTATATGATTTAGATCAGACTTTGATTAATACATTGGATATGAATATGTATCCATTAATCAAAATCATAAAAGAAGAAAAAGGCATTGAATTATCTTTTGAACAAGCTTGTCAATATGCTTCTTATCCTGGAATGAAAGTCATGGAATTACTTGACATAAAAAATCCAGAACAGACATATAAAAGATGGGTTCAATATGTGAATGAATATGAAAATGGAGCTCTTGTTTATCCAAATATCAAAAATGTTTTAAAAACATTTCAAAGAAATCAAATAAAACAAGGTATAGTCACTTCAAAATTATCAAAACAATATAAAATTGATGCCATTGATAATGGATTAGATGCAATTATGGATGTAGTTGTATTATTTGAAGATACGAAAAAACATAAACCAGATCCGGCTCCTTTATTGAAATGCATGGAATTATTAAATCTTGATAAAGATGAAGTCATTTATATTGGAGATGCTGCATCAGATTTTGAAGCTAGTAAAAATGCAGGAATTGATTTTGGATTTGCGAAATGGGGAAGCGTATTAAATCATATTTCTGAATCAAATTATATTTTTACTAAACCAGAAGATTTATTGATTTTATTAGATCAATAAATCTTTTTTTCATAAAAAAAGCAGGATTTTCATCCTACTAGCATTACATCTCTTATATTTGGCACTTCATCCATTAATAATAATTTAATTCCTTCCGAGAAATCAGCAGCTGCCATCATGCATCCAGCACAGGCTCCTCTAAAAGTGACATAAACAACACCATGTTCATCAATTCCTAATAATTCTACGTCACCACCATCGTGTTGTATATAAGGACGTATTGTATCTAAACAAGCTTCAATAGCTCTTTCATCGGGTAATACAAATTCTTCTGACATATTCTCATCTCCAAAAAGTAGTTTAAACTAAAATGAATGGATTGTCCATTGAAATGATATGAAAATATGTTGTATCCTAATTTTATGAAATTTCAAAAGATGAATAAACTCGATACAATTACATCCAATCATATTATTTGTTTAAATTCAGATTTATATTCTTATTTAGATCAAAAAGAATTCATTATATATACAAAAGAAAATGTATCTTTTCAATATGCACAAAATGGATTCTATAACTATCCATTTTCTTTTGAGAAAATAAAAGGATTTGTTTCTGTATATATTGAAGGAGATCCAACAGGAAATAAGATATTAGATTATGAACAATTAATAGAATATAGAAAATATTGTATACAAAATCATATGTCTTTTTATTTTGGAAGTACAGGAAAATTATTTTATAAATCCAGATTATATCAAATTGATATGGCTTATCAAATTCAACAAGCTCAAAAAGCACAATTAGATTTTACATACTATCCAGTTTATGATTTATTACACCAATCAAAATTTCGTTCTTCTTTTCATTTGAAACAAAAAGATAAAGAATATATACAAAATAAAGGAATGAAAACAATAGAACAACATGCCTATGAATTTGTATATAAAAAATTAAAAGTGAAACTTATTCAAGATGGAAAACAAACACCTTTTAAAGGACATCCTATTTTTATTGCGATGCATGCATGTGGATGTTGTTGTCGTTCTTGTTTAAGAAAATGGCATAAAATTGATGAAAATCATATATTAAATGAAAAAGAAATAGCTTACATTGTATCTATTTTAATAAATTGGATTGAAATTGAGTTAGTTAATACAAACTAAAAAAAGAAAGTTAATATCTTCTTAGGGTTTAAAAAATGAAAAAAAAACAATATAATTAATCTGTATGTGAAAAGAATAATAAGGAGGAAGTTATTATCATGCCTAGAGCAAGAAAATCGATGGATGGAAATCAGGCAGCCGCTCACGTTGCGTATGCATATACTGAAGTGGCAGCGATTTATCCAATTACTCCATCAAGTCCAATGGCAGACTTTGTTGATCAATGGTCAGCTGCTGGATTAAAAAACATTTTTGGTAACCAAGTTGTTGTCAGTGAATTACAATCTGAAGCCGGTGCTGCAGGAGCCGTTCATGGTTCATTAGCAACAGGTGCTTTAACAACTACTTTCACGGCATCTCAAGGGTTATTATTAATGATTCCTAACATGTATAAAATTGCAGCTGAACAATTACCATGTGTATTTGATGTATCAGCTCGTACAGTTTCTACACATGCATTGAACATTTTTGGAGATCATTCCGATGTTTATGCTTGTCGTCAAACTGGTTTTGCGATGTTATGTGAAACAAACCCACAAGAAGTAATGGACTTAAGTCCAGTAGCTCATTTAGCTGCTTTAGAAGGAAAAGTACCATTTATCAACTTCTTTGATGGATTCCGTACTTCTCATGAAATTCAAAAAATTGAAGAATGGGATTATCAAGATTTAAAAGACATGTGTCCAATGGATGCGGTAAAAGCATTCCGTGAACATGCATTAAGCCCAGAACATCCAACAATGCGTGGATCTCATGAAAATGGAGATATTTTCTTCCAGCACCGTGAAGCATGCAATAGCACATATGATGCTTTACCAGCTGTTGTTGAAAAATATATGGGTAAAATTAATGAAAAATTAGGAACAAACTATGATTTGTTCAACTACTATGGAGCACCAGATGCTGACCGCGTAATTGTAGCTATGGGTTCAATCAATGACGTAATTGAAGAAGTTATTGATTACTTAACAGCTAAAGGTGAAAAAGTCGGTGTTATTAAAGTTCGTTTATATCGTCCATGGTCTTCAAAACACTTATTAAAAGTATTACCTGCTACTGCTAAAAAAGTAGCTGTATTAGATCGTACAAAAGAACCAGGTTCATTAGGAGATCCTCTATACTTAGATGTTGCGACTACTTTACGTGAAGCAGGATTAAATGACATCGTATTGAATGGTGGACGCTATGGATTAGGTTCTAAAGACACTCCTCCTTCAAGTGTATTTGCGATTTATGAAGAATTGAAGAAAGAAAATCCAAGACCTCGTTTTACAATTGGTATTGTAGATGACGTTACAAATCTTTCATTACCAGAAGTTAAACCAGCTCCAATTACTTCAGCTCCAGGAACAGTTGAATGTAAGTTCTGGGGATTAGGTGGAGATGGTACAGTTGGTGCCAATAAAAACTCAACAAAGATTATTGGGGACCACACTGACAAATACATTCAAGCTTATTTCCAATATGATTCTAAGAAAACAGGTGGAATCACTATTTCTCACTTACGTTTTGGAGATAACCCAATTCGTTCACCATACTACATCAATCAAGCTGACTTTGTAGCTTGTCATAACCCTTCTTATGTTGTTAAAGGATATAAGATGGTGCAAGATGTTAAACCTGGTGGTGTATTCATGATCAACTGTCAATGGACAGATGAAGAATTGGAACAAAACTTAAATGCAGAAGCAAAGAAATATATTGCAGACAACAACATTCAATTGTATACAATCAATGCCATCGATAAAGCTATCGAAATTGGTATGGGTAAACGTACAAATACAATTTTACAAGCTGCTTTCTTTAAATTAGCTAATGTTATGCCAATTGATGAAGCGGTAGACTATATGAAAGCTGCAGCTAAAAAATCTTATTCTAAAAAAGGTGATGCCGTTGTTGAAATGAACTACCGTGCAATTGATGCTGGAGTGGATGCAACTCATAAAGTAGAAGTACCAGCTTCCTGGTCAAATCCAGAACCAGATGCTGCACCAGCTGAATTAAGTGGACGTCCAAAAACTGTTAAATTAGTAAAAGATATCATGAATCCAGTTGGAATCATGGATGGAGATTCTTTACCAGTTTCTGCATTTGTTGAAAATGCCGATGGACAATGGGAAACAGGAGCATCTGCTTATGAAAAACGTGGAACAGCTGTTATGGTTCCTGCATGGGATGCTTCTAAATGTATTCAATGTAACCAATGTGCCTTTGTATGTTCACATGCTACAATTCGTCCATTCTTATTAACAGAACAAGAAGTAGCTGCTGGTCCAGATAATATGGTTGTTGCAGATTTAAAACCAAAAGCAGGTCAATACAAATACATTATGACAGTTTCTCCATTAGATTGTATGGGATGTGGTGAATGTATTACTGTATGTCCTACAAAAGCCATTGAAATGGTTCCACAAGCCGATCAGGCAGATCAGCAACCAGTATTTGATTACTTAGTAGCAAATGTTTCTAAGAAAGATTCTGGATTTGCGGATACAACTGTTAAAGGTTCTCAATACAACCAGCCATTGTTAGAATTCTCTGGTTCATGTGCTGGATGTGCGGAAACTTCATATGCTCGTTTAGTTACTCAATTATTTGGTGAACAAATGTATATTTCAAATGCTACTGGATGTTCATCTATTTGGGGTGGACCAGCTGCAACAAGTCCATACACTGTCAATAAAGACACTTTAAAAGGACCTGCCTGGTCAAACTCATTGTTCGAAGACAATGCGGAACATGGATTTGGTATGGCTTTAGGACAAAAAGTTTTACGTGAACAAACAATTGAAAAAGTAGCTGAATTAGCTGAAAATGGTTCTGAAGAATTAAAAGCTGCATTCGCTAAATTCATGGAAACTAAAGACGATACAAAAGCCAATACACCTGCTACAGAAGCATTGGTAGCTGAAATTGAAAAAGTGGATTCTCCATTAGCTGCTGAAATCCTTGAAAAGAAATCTTACCTGGCTAAGAAATCTGTATGGATCTTTGGTGGAGATGGATGGGCTTATGACATCGGATTCGGTGGATTAGACCATGTATTAGCTTCTGGAGAAAACGTAAATGTTATGGTATTCGATACAGAAATGTATTCAAATACAGGTGGACAAGCTTCTAAAGCATCTAATGTTGGTGAAGTATGTCAATTCGCGGCTGCTGGTAAAGAAATGAAGAAAAAATCTTTATCTGAAATCGCAATGAGCTATGGATATGTTTATGTTGCACAAATTGCTTTAGGAGCTAATCCTGCTCAAGCTGTTAAATGTATTGCCGAAGCCGAAGCTTATAATGGGCCTTCTTTAATCATTGGATATGCTCCATGTGAATTACATGGAATTGCCAAAGGTGGAATGAACCATTGTCAAGATGAAATGAAGAAAGCCGTAGCTGCTGGTTACTGGAACTTATTCTCATTTGATCCAGCTAAGAAAGAACAAGGAAAGAACCCATTCACATTGACTTCTAAAGAAGGTAAGTGGGAAGATTACCGTGCATTCTTAATGAACGAAGCTCGTTATGCTCGTTTGGTTAAACCATTCCCTGAAAGAGCTGAAAAATTATTTACTAAGAATGAAGAATTAGCTAAAGAACGCTATGAACACTTACAAAAACTTGTTGAATTATATAAATAATAAATAAGTTTTCATGCTTGTAGATTTTTCTACAAGCTTTTTTTTGGTGTGCCGGGCATGGCATGAATTCAGTTGGGAACAAACCAACCACAGGTAGTTAC
>NZ_JBJEEY010000102.1:0-1822 GCF_051873555.1 Floccifex sp.
TGTTTACACCTTAAATCTGCTCCTTTTTCTGTGTCGTTTTACGCACTCATTTTACAATAGTCTATTTTTTTTTACATACTCTTCATTTTCTTTCGATTTATCATAAATTATAAATTGAACATTTACAGAATAGCCATCAATATCTTTATATGGTAATTTCTTAATTTTCTGAATTTCAAAATTTTTTACAATTATTATATTGTTTCGAAATCCACCCTTTGCTAAAAATTCTGGCATATCTGCCTTTTCTTTATTTTCATCATCATAAAAATACTCTACCATTTTATCAGTTATATTTGTTTTATATTTTTCATGCTCAATCGATACCGTTTCAATATATTTTTGTATAAAAACTTTAATTTCATTTGTGTTATTACCTTTACAAGCAAATAAAACAATTACAAATAAAAGTATACTAAGAATATTTAATTTAAGTTTCATTAATTTACCTTGGAAAAATCGAGATATTCTTCAGTATTTATGAGACCTATATTTTCTTTAAACATCTTCCATTTATTATTAACTAAAATCTGCCAATATCCATTATCTGGATTAGGAAGGATTTTTTCACATGTAGCATTAAGAACAAAATCACCTTGAGTATTTATAAGTCCGTATTTTGTTGAACCATCTATAGTTAAAGAAAAAATAGCAATATTTTGAACGAAATCTGATATAAAAGTAAAATTATCTGGGAAAGATTTTATTATGTTTTCATTTAAGTCTATTAATTTCCAATTTTTAATTTTTGCAGCTAATACTTTTCCAGAATAATTAAATAACTGTTTGTATTTTGGTTGTATGACCCAATCACCTTCTTTATTAAGTAAACCATACAATGAGTTTTCAGTTTCTGCAATTAAGACACCTTCTACAAATGCCTTTCCTAGACTTTTATATACAGGTGGTATTACAACTGTTTTATCGTTTTTTATCATTATTCCAAATATAAAATCTTGCAAATCCATTTGAGAATGGGTCATACATAACTTCATACTTGACAATTTCATTTGAAATAGATTTATAGGAAAATGTGTCTGGTAGTTGTATTTTTTTTCGTTTTATTCCGTTATTATCAAAAAATAAGAAAATATAGTTAGATTTTTTGTGGGTTACAATACACTCATTATTCATTGAATATATAAAATTTGTTTTGAAGACGAGTTCACCTTTGTAATTATATAAACCATGATACTCTTTGTTTTGATCATAGATAACATTATTTCCTACATCGTAATTAACAACCATAAAAAATCCGTTATAACAATGTGTGTAACTGAGAGGTTCTGTTTTATAAGAAAAAAGTATATTACCAAAAGTATCTATAACTTCACAAGTTCCACCTTCTTCGCCCAAAACACCTAGACCGTATCCATTTGAAAAGTTTTCAATATATGTATACCGAGGATATACAATCACTTCTTTTGTGTCTGGATTGAATAATCCATATTTTCCTTCATTATTTATAAATCGAACTGGAGTATAAGTGTTTAACGGTTTATTTATACTTTTGTACAAGCTATAAATAACAATGATAAACATGCTATAAATATTTTTTTCATGCTTATTCTCCTAATGGCATATATCTAAAATTTGAATATTTAAAACTAGTTTCAATATTCTGTAATGCCTAACCGCAACTTGGACTAAAACAGCAAAGCTAATAAGGTGTATAATACAAAGGAAGGACACCTTATGGGAAGAACGCGAAGAACTTTTACGGCAGAAGAAAAATTGAAAGTTGTGTAAAATGAGTGCGTAAAACAGCACAGAAAAAGGAGCAGATTTAAGGTGCAAACAGCCGATAAATTAAGCAAGGCGG
>NZ_JBJEEY010000103.1:0-1790 GCF_051873555.1 Floccifex sp.
CAGTGCATAAGGAACAAAGTAGAGAAGGAACATTACGATCCAACTGAAGATGACTTTTGTTCCGTCAAAGTAGACATAACCGTTAACAACGTTACCAAATCCCCACACGGTGGAGAATGCCATCATTGCTAGGGTCGTCCACATCATCTTTTTGGGATTATTTTGTGATTCAGTCATAAACTACCTTTCTATATTACTAAAATATTTATGTGAACTTTCTAATTATATAACAATAGCGGTTCCAAGAAATCTGTGTTAATGCTACTCTCATAAGAATTTAACGGCATATTTTTAAAAGTATGAAGTCAATGAAGAGGATTTTGGTAAATATTATTTTTAATATTGAAAATAAAAAGAATGATTTATTTAAAATTAGAGTAAAAAAGATAAGAGCAATGAAAGGACTTAATAATGAAAATTGGACAAGCATTAAGAACGGAACGCTTACGTTTAGGTCTATCTCAGCAAGAAATGTGTGCTGGCATTATTAGTAGACCGCATTACGCTAAGGTGGAAAAGGGGATGTATATGATAAATTCAGAGAATTTATTTCAGATATTATTAAAAAATAAAATCGATATTACCGCATTCTATAAGCTTATTCAGAATACATATAATTCCCAAGAAAATAAAATTGATAATCAATTACAAATAAAGATGGATCATGCTGTTAATACAAAGAATGTTAACGAAATAGAAGAATATGCTGAAGAGATTATTTCCACATCAAAGAACGAAATTTTAAAATTACGTGCGATAGTAACTGTAGCCTATTTTAAGGGTGACGTTGATAAATTAAGTACACAAGTTAGAAAAGAAATAAAGAAAGAATTTGATGAAGGACGGCATTGGACTAAGAGACCTGAATCATTAAGACTTTTTGCTAATACTATGCCTTTATGGGCGCAAGATGAACTAGATTTTTTTATTGGTAGGTTATTAATAACGGCTGAAAAAGAAGATTTTTCTGAATTAATGCTAGAGAGATATTTAAGAATATTCGCTAATTATTTAGCTATGTGCTATGAGAGGAAAATTAGTGAAGAAAAAGGGTGTATTAACGAAGTCATAAAATACATAATTCTCAAGGCAACTTCATTTCATTTAATGATATATAAGACAACTGGCATTTATATGCATTTATTATTTAACGGTAACAAAGAAGAGGCTCAAAAAATTAGAGAGGATATGAAAAAATGTGGTTATGAAAATTTAATTTCTAGCTGGCCTGAGTAAAAATGTAATAAATGCATTACAAGAAAAATTAACCTTTTAAACTGGGCAGTATTATTAAGATAAATCGGATAAGGATAAAAGCGGAAATAATTTTAAGTTAGCCTAAGTTTAGGAGGTTAATATGAAAAAAGATAGATTTGTATTGAAGAGGGATGAATACATAAAATACTTGGTTTATCCTAAAGCTTTTCAAATAGTCTTTTGGTTTGAAGAAATAGTAGGAGCAGCTATGGTGGCATTCTTAAAGAGCAATGATGCTCATATTATAGGAACAGTCCTACTAGGAGTGGGTGTTTTTGCCTTTTTGATAGAAATAATTTTGACTATATTTTTTAGTTTTAGAAATTAATAATTCTAGGTATATTTAAGAGTTTTGATTTTTAGATCATTTATTTGTGATTTTGTCGAATTAGGCTAAATTAAAATAAAAACAAAAGAGTCATAAATCCTTTAACATTAAGATTTATGACTCTTTTGTTTTTATTGAAAAATATTTTGATATGGGTCCCCTGGGAGTCGAACCCAGATTTTAAGAACCGGAATCTTACGTGCGA
>NZ_JBJEEY010000104.1:0-8254 GCF_051873555.1 Floccifex sp.
ATTCAATTGTTTTATAAGTTACTCCGCAGTTTGAACATCTTTATTTCTCCTTTTTGTACTTTCATCTTATCATATTTAGAAATCGTAATATTGGTTATTTATTACACAATATCCTATTGTTTTTACATTTACTAAGTATGGCAAATATATGACATCTAACAATTATATAAATTATCGAAATAGTATCAAGTCAATATCAAAACATATAAATACATATTTCATTATCGTCTTCTATTCTAAAAAAACCGGTCTTATTTGACCGGTTAATATCGAAAATATAAATATTATACTTTCTTTTCAATGATTTGAATTGCATCGTAAACAGATTCTACAACATGATGTGAATGTTCTTTGACTTCTTTTGGCGAATAAACAAATGAAAACGATTGATCACAGGCATCCAGCATAGGAATATCATTATAGTTATCTCCAATACCACAAAGACAATCCAATTGAAAATGATCTTTGATCCAATGGCAAGCATTTCCTTTTGAAACGCCTTTATTCACAACATCGACATATAAACCATTTCGATATACGTCTACCCATTTACCAAAAGCTTCTTCAATTTCTTTTTGAATTTGAATGGCATCTTGTTCACAATTTGTAAATGTTGAAATATCTAATATATGTTCTTGTGGAAGTGTATCATAGTCTACAATAATCTGATGTGAATGTAATTTCTGAATTTCTTTTTGAATTACATAAATATCTTCTTTTCCTACATGTAAATACATTTGATATTTTTCATTGAATTCTTTTACAATTTGATATGCTATTTCATATGGAATTGCACTTTCATACAATACATTTTCATTTTTATCTAAAATATAAGAACCCGTTGAAGTAATATAAAAATCACAATCCACTTTTCCATTTAAAAACCAATACATATGTTTAATAGGACGTCCTGTACACATTCCAAATAATGAATGTTTTTGAAATGAAGCAATGGCCTTTTGATCTATTTCCTTAATTATTCCATCACAATACAATGTTCCATCAAAATCACTTGCCAATGCTTTCATACTCTTCTCCTAATAAAACTTAAAAATCTCAATCAATAATAACCAGGCCATTCCATAATACGTGATCACTGCCACTAAGTCATTGACCGTTGTAATCAATGGTCCAGATGCCACAGCTGGATCGACTTTGATTTTATGAAAAAACATAGGTACCACAGTTCCCACAATACTGGAAATAATCATGGCCACTAATAAAGCAATGCCTACACATCCACTAATACAAAATCCATGAAATATGTCATAGCCTTTAAATAAAATCAAATACAATCCAATACATAATAAAGACAAAAACCCAAGTAAAAATCCATTACAAAGTCCGACTTTAGACTCTTTAAAAATCAATCCAATTTTTTGTTTCCCACTTAAATTCTCATCCATCAAAACACGAATCGTTACTGCCAATGACTGTGTCCCTACATTTCCGGCCATATCCAAAATCAATGACTGAAAACAAACAATAATAGCAACTTTTGAAACAACACCTTCAAAAACACCAACCACACTAGAAACTAACATACCTAAAAACAACAGTGCAATTAGCCAAGGCAAACGCTTTTTCATACTTTCCTTTGTGGTTTCATTTAAGTCTTCTTCTGCTGTTAAACCGGCTAACTTAGCATAGTCATCACCCATTTCATCATCGACAACTTCAATGATATCCTGAGCCGTGATAATTCCAAGAATTTCTTTTTTTTCATTTAATACCGGATACGAATCCTCGGCATAGTCTTTGATTCGTTCAATACAATCCGAAATAATTTCATCATCCATTACATAAGGATAAGAAGTCACAATTAAATCTTCTAATGCATCATTTTCTCGCGCACAAATTAAATCTTTTAACGAAATGGCACCATAAAAAACATTCAAAGAATCCGTAACATAAATCGTCATAATATTATCGTTTTCCCCTGCTTGTTCGACCACCGATTTCATTGCCTGACGAATTGTACAATTATTTTGGATTTGCACAAAATTAGTTGTCATATAAGACCCGATTTCATCGTCTTCATATGACTGAATTAATTGAATATCTTCTTTTGACTCATCGTCCATCAATTCAATTAATTGATCCTGAACCTTTTGGTCCATGTCTTCTAACAAATCTACCGCATCATCGGCATCCATATTTTCAATGATTTTGGCTACATTCTGGATGTCCATTTCCTCTAAATATAGATCCAAATCTTCAATATAAGAGAAAACATCCGCAATACGATCCTGGTCTAAAACAGAAATCAAGCGCTTACGAATTTCAGGACTAACTTCTTCAAAAGCCTGTGCAATATCATTTTCATGATAATCTTCTAAATATTCTTTTAGCGTTGCATCACTTAATTCACTGTTCAATAAATCAATGATTTCCTGAACATATAAACGATCATCTAAAATTTCTTTTTCTTCCATATTTGCCTCCTTTTTAATTCAGGGACAAATTCATGAAAAAATCTATTGTCTAAAAAGAATAGACAACGGAATATCTAAACATGAACTCGGCCCACTACTATCACAATTGTCCATTCTTTTTCACCTCCTAAGACCCCTTTATTATATGTCGAACAAAAATATTCCACAACAAAAAAAAAGAATCACTCAGGATTCTTTTAGTATATATTCATAAATACCTTGGGCAACTGAATCAACCAGGACATCTGCTTGTAAAATACAATCTGGATGTCCTTTTTTCATAGCCATAGATAGATTCGAAATTTCAAACATCGATACATCATTTTCTCCATCGCCTATGCTATATATATTTTCTTTTGAAATTGAAAAAAAATCGCATAAGAAAGACAGTGCCTTTCCTTTAGAAGAAGACGACGAATAAATTTCCGTATATCGATTTTTCGGTGCATTGGTATTGGCTTGTGCCATAGAAGGAAATTTACTTAATTGCTTTAATAATTGAAAATGAATTTCTGGTTTTAAAGTATACATTTGAAAACATTCCACATCTTTTTGAGTAGATTTTAAATATGAATCAATTCGATTGACTTTTAAATACTTTGTTTTATTATTTTTTCTAAGAAACGAATACAAAGTACCAATCCATCCTTTTTGAAGAACCATTTTTCCATCAATATTGGCGCTTATATAAAAAGAAGGAAGCGATTGTAAAAAAGAAAGACTCTCTTGATTTGAAATACAAGCTTCATATATTTTTTCTTTTGTTTTATAGTTATAAATGACAGCTCCATTGGAACAAATCACAAAATCAATGCAGTCTAATTCATTCAGTTGTGCAGGAATCATGTCTAAGCTTCTTCCTGTACAAGGCACAATAAGATAACCTTGTTGATGCGCTTTTTGAATTGCTTGTAGATTTTGTTTTGAAATTCGATTCAAACAATTTAAAGTTGTTCCATCTAAATCAAGAGCCAGACATTTCATGTTTATATTTTATCACAAGGAGGCCATTATGATTACACGCAGTCAACAAAAAGAAGAAAATACATGGAAACTCGAAGATATTTATGAAAGCGATAAAGAATTTGAAAAAGAATATCAATTGATTCAAAATCTTCTTCAAGAGTTTCAATCTTATAAAGGAACACTTAAAAATATAGATTCCTTAGTGCAAGCATTAAAAACATACGAAAAAATCAATTATTATTTCGGAAGAATCTATGTCTATGCCAATCAAAGAAACCATCAAGACGTAGGCAATAGTTTTTATCAAAAACTCAGTGGACAAGCCCAGTTACTCGCTGTGCAATTATCACAATCCACTTCCTGGTTTGAAGTTGAAGTATTAACACTGGATTCCATTGAAGATGAAAAACTACAACCATATCATCGTTTCTTAGAAAGTATATTCCGTCAAAAAGAACATGTACGTGATGAAAAAACAGAGGAACTCTTAGCCAAGGCATCGGATTTAGGAAGTGCAGCCGATTCCATTTATTCTATGTTTAATAATGCAGATATTCATTTTGAAGATTGTATAGATGAAAATGGTAAAGAATATCCATTGTCACAAGGAACCTTTATTTCGTATTTAGAAAGTAAAGACCGTACTTTAAGAAAAAGTGCTTTTACCCATTTATATAAAGTCTATGCTCAATTTAACAATTCTTTATCGGCAATGTATTATGCCAATGCCAAACAAGCAGATTTCTTTAGTAAAGAACATGATTTCAAAAACACATTGGAAAAAGAACTCTTTTATAATGAAATTCCAGTGCATGTATATGATAATTTAATTCAAACCATTCATGATCATTTTGAACCTATGCACCACTATGTTTCTTTACGAAAAGAAATATTGGGATATGAATCACTTCATATGTATGATTTTTATGTGTCTTTCGCACAAAATGTAGATAAACAATATACATTTGAACAAGCCAAAGAAATCGTAAAAGAAGGATTAAAACCACTGGGACAAGATTACATTGATTTACTACAAGAAGGATTTGATTCTCGCTGGATTGATGTCTATGAAAACAAAGGAAAACGAACAGGTGCTTATTCCTGGGGATGTTATGGATGTCATCCCTTTGTGTTATTGAATTATAATAATACATTAAATGATGTCTTTACTCTTGCCCATGAAATGGGACATGCTTTACATACATATTATTCCAACACAAATCAATCCATTTTAGATAGTGATTATCGAATTTTTGTAGCGGAAGTCGCTTCGACTTGTAACGAAAGCTTATTAATTCATTATTTATTAGAAAACTCAAAAGACAAACAAGAAAAAATATATTTAATGAATTATTTTCTGGATCAATTTAAATCCACAATGTATCGTCAAACCATGTTTGCAGAATTTGAAAAAATCACACATAATTTAGTGAGCCAAAATGAGGTATTAACTCCAGATATATTAAATGAAACTTATCTACAATTGAATAAAGATTATTATGGAAAAGACATCGAAGTTGATGATGAAATTCAATACGAATGGTCTAGAATTCCTCATTTCTATACACCATTCTATGTCTATCAATATGCCACTAGTTTTGCGGCTGCCATCGCGATTAGTGAAAAAATCATTCATAAAGAAGAAGGAATTGTCGAAAATTATAAAAACTTCTTAAAAGGTGGATGTTCTCAAGATCCGATTTCTTTATTAAAGCAATGTGGCATCGATATGTCAAAACCCGATGCAATCATACAAGCATTAAAAACATTTGAAAATTATATTGAACAATTAGAGGAATTAATCCATGAAAATTAAGATTAACGCTCCTGTTACCATTGGCTTTGTTCTAATGTGTCTTATTGTTTTATTGATTACACAAACTTCTCAAGCCATTTTAATGAAATATTTTGTGACGTATCGATCCAGTTTAATGGATCCTTTCACGTATATTCGATTGATTTCCTATATTTTTGGACACTCAGACTGGTCACATTTTACCAGTAATATGACTTTTATTTTATTACTGGGTCCCATGATTGAAGAAAAATATGGTTCTAAAAAATTATGTATCATGATAGGAATCACAAGTATTATTGGTGCTTTGTTAAATAGTCTTCTATTTTCAAATACTGCTTTATGCGGCGCTAGTGGCATTGTCTTTATGATGATGATTGTTTCCAGCATCACTAGTGTCAAACAAAAAGAAATTCCATTAACTTTAATTCTTGTTTTTGTGATTTTTATTGGAAAAGAAATATATAGTGCTATTATCGAAGATGACTCCATTTCTCAGTTAACACACATTGCCGGTGGATTCTGTGGCGCCTATTTTGGACTAAAACGATAAGAAATTATCGTTTTTTTTAGCCATTTACTCTATTAAAATTTGGCCATTTACTTGAATAAAAGAAATTCAAGTAAGAACCATAAAAGGAAAGATAAAAAATTCTTTCCTTTTAATTTAATTTCTGTATTGAAACATCTAAATTCTTATATTTTGAATTCAAACTTGCAACAACTCGCAAATCTTCTTTTTCAAATAAAACATAATTTTTACTATTTTCTATTTGATTCCAATTTGAAAAATCAGAAACAAATTCATTAAATTCATTTTGATTCACTTGATAATAACGCATTTGAAAACAAGATGCATTATCTTCAATAATTCGATATTCTTTTTGAAGTAAAGGAAGCAAATGATATAACTTTCCCTTATCATCTATAGAAATTTTTTTATCTTTTTCTTTTTGTTTCAAGTCTCTATCTATATATTGCTGATATTCCATTTCTTTAGCTTGTTTAACTAAAATAGAATCTGGATTTGTATCGACATCGATTGTCTCCATCACATTTCCATCTTCATCAACTATTTGACAACCCCCAACAACAAATCCATCTCCTATATAATAAACAAGCACATCATCATCCAATCCTTCAAAACGTTCTTCTACATATGCCTTGGCATCTTTTGTGACATATTCATCTTTTGAATGTAACCAAATATCCTGTGTATTTTCTGTTGTTGATAGATAACTAAAATAATGAAATAAAGTATGATTAGATGGACGAATCAATAAAGATAGAACACAAATCAATACAATGATTCCTAAAATTATTTTGTATTTCATTTTTGAATTTCCTTTCTATCTTCATTATAGAAACGAATAAATTCAATACAATACAATGAGTCTAAGTGGTATTATTATTTGTCTAAAAGGTCATAATAAGTTTTGTAGAAGTATTCATTTCTTCGATCGAAAACAATATTCCCTTTTTATCTAACTCTTTTTTTATTTTTTCATTACAACTTCCACTAAATAAAAATTCAATACAATTTTGTTCTATGTTTTGAATATAAATAAAACGATAATCTTGAATCAAACAAGACTGAATGATTTGATCCATAATATATGAAAAAAAAGTATATTGTTCTTTCAATGTTAGAGAATGAATCCTTAATTTTTGAATATAAATTTCAACTGAAATTTGATATAAACGCAATATTTCTCTTTTTTGTTCTAATATCAATGAAAATAAAGGAGAACCTGTATATAAATAATTGAATTGTTCTCTGGCATCATTCGACAAACGATCCAATTCATTTTTTATGCCTGTATAGTCTTCATGCTCAATCATTTTATTTAATTTTGCATAAGCATGCAAATTATCATGAACAAAATGATATAATTCACTATATTCTTTTTTTGCATACAAAGACTGAAAAAATTTATTTTCTTTTTTACGAATCCAGTAAACCATCAAAAAAGTACATCCATAATAAATAATTTGGCTTATAATGATTTCAAAAAATAACGGAAACGAAACACAATATAGAATCGTTTTTGACAACAAAAACAGAGAAACATAAAACAAGAAAACATATTGTATGTCTCTAAAATCAAAAGCATATACAGTAAATAAAAAATATAAAACTATTTGAATCAGGAGAATAAATGGGACATCAAAATAAAAGAGTCCAAACAACAAGACATTACATAGTATAAACAAAATCCATTTTTCATGTTTTAATTCTTGTTTTGAAAATAAAAAAATAAAATAAACTGCATCTAAAATCATAATCTTTGAAGATAAAACTGATATTTCCTTTCCACTTCTTTTTTCATTCTTCTTGAGATAGGAATCTTATTATTGTTCTGAAGAATCAAAACCGTTTTTTGTATTTCTTTTATATAATTCATATTTACAAGAATAGAACGATATATTTGAACAAACAAATTTTGTGGACAATTTTGTTTAAATTGATTAAGTGTAAAATTTGTCTGAATTTGTTTTCCATCTCTACAAAAAAGGACCAATTTACGATTATATATATCTACATACATTATGTCTTCAAATAAAACTTTATACGGATCATGTTTTAATAATAAATATTCATTATTCGATAAAAAACGTTCTTTTAGAATCCATTCCATTTGTGTTTCAAAATATTCTTTCTGTAATGGTTTTAGAAAATAGCGACACGCATGAATATGATAACCAAATTCCAGATACTTTTTAAATCTTGAAACAATTATAATAAGAGTCTCTTTTTTCAATTGAGCCCCTAATTCCAATCCATTTTGATCCTCTAATTCCATATCCAGAAAAACAACATCAAATATATCTAAATCAAGTCCTTTTTCATATATATAAAACTGAACATCCAGTTTTAATTTCAGACAAACATTTTTTAGATAATTCTGTATTTGAAATAAATCTTCTTTATTATCTTCACAAAACAATATACGAATCATATTTCTAATTATAAACCGCTGATTCATCAAAATAAAGGAATCTACATAAAGTAGGCGATAGACTTTAAAATCTACCGCCCCTTATCAAACCGTACGTG
>NZ_JBJEEY010000105.1:0-8236 GCF_051873555.1 Floccifex sp.
GAATCATTTTATGAAAAGGTTTCATCAAGAAATCATATAAACTATTTAATCCTTTATTTAGAGGAATTAAACTCAAAGCAAACACCATCCCAACCAGTAAAATAATATACAACAATAAATCCAGCTTACCATCTACCACATCTAATATGTTCATTCCCAATGAAACATATTTATAAATCAATCCATGAAGCAAATAGACACTCATTGTATTTCTTCCAATAATAGTAAAAATATTTGATTTTAAAGGTACCAAAATCCCAATAAAAACAATTAAAAACGAAGAAATAACAGAAAGAATCAAATGAATCAAAACACCCAGTGAATCTATTCCCAGATTCTCATAGGAATCCTGATAATTGAGTACTTCCAAATCAATGGATTCATAATATTTACAGACAAAAACAAATAAAAAAACCAAAGACAAAATGGAAATACATTTCATGATTTTTTTTGATTTCAATGCCATAAATTTATCCTTTTTAAATTGATGACCCAATACAAAGAAAGGAAAAAAAGAAACCATTCTATAAATACTAAAATAATCCAATTCATCGGGTAAAAAACCAATTAATAAAGCACAAACAAAAGAAACAGGAAATAAATATTTATTATTTTCTGTATAATTTAAAATCAATCGCCAAAAAAACAAACCAATAATATACCACAATGTAAAATATGGATTATAAAAAGAAAAATGAACATTGTGATCAATTAATTGATACATGCCATAATATACCAATTGAAATAAAATATAAGGAAAAGCCAATTGACGAATCAATGATTTTATATCTTTTTTATGTGCAAAATAACCAGAAATAAAAACAAAAGCCGGCACATGAAAAAAATAAATAAAAATTCGTATGATATTCGCAATTTCAAAATCCGGTTTAAAATGATTTAAAAAATGAGCCAATACCACACAAATAATAAGAAACGCTTTATAATTATCAAAAAAAGAATCTCTTTCCATCATTAAATCACCGGAAATATTTTAGCACTTTTTTTTAGAAAAAAAAGATATTTCTGAAACCAGAAATACCTATTTCCAATGCTTTAACGTTGGAAGTAATTTTTCCATATGCTCTTTTACTTGATGAGCCGGCCAATTTTCATTTGCCATATTTTGTACACAAAAATCAATTAATTGTTCCATTGAAGTATATGTAAATTTTCCATTTTGATAACACCACTTACAATATTCTTCATTGAAATCACCATTGACTTCTTTACTCATAATAGAATCTTCTAAAGGCATGCCACAGCACTGACAAATTAACTTCTTCTCCGATCCCAATAGCGTATTAATAGAAACATCAAAAACTTTAGACAATAATTTCAAACTCTCTGTATTTGGAATAGTTTCACCTGTTTCCCAGCGAGATACTGCCTGACGAGTCACTAATACTTTCTTAGCTAATTCTTCTTGTGTCATTCCTTTTTTTAAACGA
Source organism: Floccifex sp. (assembly GCF_051873555.1). Taxonomy (GTDB): domain Bacteria; phylum Bacillota_I; class Bacilli_A; order Erysipelotrichales; family Erysipelotrichaceae; genus Floccifex. Next base: position 1,449 of record NZ_JBJEEY010000105.1, read on the forward strand.
AGTCCACTAATAACTTTACTTGTTTCCATGATTTTGCTCCTTTACAATTTCATAGTAACACGCCATTCTTTTTATAAAAAGAAACAAGGAGTTGCTTAATACACAATTTCAATGGTTTCTTTTTCTGTATTGGGATTCGTTTGAATAACGGTATAAAAGAATGTATCATGCTCCACTACATTTTCTCCATATGATTTTTTATAACTAAAACGAGGAACTTGATGAAATTGTGTGACAGTTATATAGTCTGTAATCATAAAAAATCCAAATAAAAGAATAAAACTAAGAATTGAAATTCCGGCACATTTTCTTTTTTTCATTGAAAAAGAATTCAACAAAACAAATAATCCAATAGAACTAACAATAGCTCCCAGACAAGCATAAATACTTGACCAGCTGCTTTCATTTGGAAAAATCGCAAATGCCGTTCCTATAATAAACAATCCAAATCCAATCAATAAAATTCCCGTTACTTTTTTCTTTTCCAGTTTCAATTCATTTTGACTATATTCTGATAATTTTAAAGCCACTTCTTTTGTTTCCTGCTGCATTGATTCATTTTTCCTTTCTCCATCAATAATTTCAGAAATACTAACTTGATAAAACTCAGACAATTCAACCAATAAACTAATATCGGGCATATTCATACCCGTTTCCCATCGAGAAACACTTCGATTCGATACATTGAGTTGCTCAGCCAGCATTTCCTGTGTTAATTTTTTTTCTTTTCTTAAAGACTTTAAGAATGCTCCAATTTTTTTCTGATTCATTTTTTCCTCCTGCCTATAAAATAAAGAAAAAATCAAAAAAGAACACGACACAAAACGAGAATTTATTATTTTTCCTGAATTTTATCTACACAATCCAAATAAAATTCAAGATAACCACAATTTGGACAAATAGCAACACGAACTTTTCCTAAATTTCCTTTGAAAATACCAGGTTCCGGGATTTTCAATCCGTAAGCAGCTCCTTCCACTTTTATATCAAAATTTTCTTTCATTTCACATTGACAACGAATGCATTTTCTCATGAATATTCCAATTCTCCTTTCCAATCAAGAATTCCACCTATTTCATAAATATCAACATAACCCATTTCACTTAGCTTTTTTGATGCTTGCTGACTACGATTTCCACTTCGACAATATACAAAAATACAAATATTTTTATTTGATAATATTAATTCTGCTTTTTGTTCAATTTCATCCACGGGAATACAAATCGCATGGGGAATATGTCCTTGATTATATTCTTCAATCGTACGAACATCTAAAATTATATAATCTTTTTCTTGTTTCATTTGTTCCATGGCTTGATCCATAGAAATACACTGATAAAAAACCTGATGATTACATGCACATAAAAATAAACAGAAAATAATTATTATTTTTTTCATTCTATATTTCCACTGCTTCTTCCTTTTGTTTCTTCTTCTAATGGAAGCCAATTTAAAGCTTTTAAAATGAAAGTATCCCAAAAATCCCAGTCATGTCCCCCAGGTCCAGTTTCAAATGTATGATGAATGTTTTGTTTTATCAAATATTCATGAAAATGAACATTGGCTTTGTATAATAAATGATCGTCTTGTCCACATGCCATATAAATAGATGGAATATTTTTAGTAGTTTCAATTAAAGCTTTGTAGTCTTTGTCACTTCCTTTTAATTTTGATAAATCACCAAAAATAGATTCATAAAAAGATTTTCTTCTATGTAAAGGAAGAGAAGGGCTATCTGTAGACCGAATTATTAAGTCCAGAATCAATGCACTGGATAAAGCAATAATAGCACCAAATGTCTCATTGTATTTTAACCCATTTACTAAGGCACCATACCCTCCCATAGACAAACCACCAATAAATGTATCATCTCTTTTAGTAGAAAGTGGAAACGTTCTTCTTGTAAAATCAACAAGTTCTTTCCCGACAAATTGTCCAAAATTATTTCCCGATTCTTTATGATCGACATAAAAACGATTTTCTCCACTCGGCATTACGACAACTAAATTTTTATCTTGTGCCCATCGTTCAATTCGAGTCGATAAAGACCAGTCTGAATGATTTCCAAATATTCCATGTAACAAATAAAGTGTTTTAAATTTCTGTATTTTTTCTGTTTTATCACTGGGAATCAAAACTGTAATATCTACATTTCGATTCAATGACTGTGAAAAAAAGTTACAAACAATATGCGCCATATAATTCTCCTTTTAATGTATTATAGCATCTTTGATTTTCAAAATAATCCATTTTGCGCTATAATCCACTATGTAAAGAAGGTGAAAACTATGTCATGTACGACATTACTTGTTGGAAAAACAGCAAGTTATGATGGATCGACTTTGATAGCTCGAAACGAAGATAGCTGTCCTGGTCAATTTGATGCTAAAAAATGTGTTGTCATTCATCCTGATCCGCAAGCCCGTCATTATAAGTCTATTATTTCAAAAGTTGAAATTGAATTACCAGACAATCCAATGCGCTATACAGCTATGCCCGATGCGACTGGAAAAAAAGGAGTATGGGCTGCAAGTGGAGTCAATGAAGAAAATATTGCGATGACAGCGACAGAAACATTAACGAGTAATCCAAGAGTTTTAGGTGCGGATCCATTGGTGAATAATGGAATAGGAGAAGAAGATATTGTTACTTTGACACTTCCTTATATCCACAGTGCCAGAGAAGGAGTGCAACGATTAGGTATGCTTCATGAAACATATGGAACCTATGAAATGAATGGCATTGCCTTTAGTGATGTTAATGAAATATGGTGGTTTGAAACCATTGGTGGTCATCATTGGATGGCACGAAGAGTTCCAGATGATTGTTACGTGGTTATGCCCAATCAATTAGGAATTGATTGCTTTGATTTTGAAGATGCCTTTGGCAAACAAGAAAACTATATGTGTTGTTCAGATTTAAAAGAATTTGTTGAAAACAATCACTTAAATCTATCTATGAATGATAATTTTAATCCAAGAGATGCTTTTGGTTCTCATAGTGATTCCGATCATATCTATAACACACCTCGTGCCTGGTATATGCTGCAATATTTCAATCCCATTCAAGCCAAAGACTTCCAAGCTGAATCGGATGTTCTTCCTTGGTGCATGGTTCCTGAAAAGAAAATTACCATTGAAGATGTTAAATATATTTTGTCCAGTCATTATCAAGGAAGTCCATACGATCCATATCTTACACATGGAAATGCAGACAACAAAAATTGTTACAGAAGCATTGGTATCAATCGAAATAATTTTCTTTCTTGTATTCAGCTTCGTCCTTATGTAGCCAAAGAAATACAAGCCATTGAATGGATTTGTTTTGCATCCAATGTCTTTAATGCCTTTATTCCGTTATATGCCAATGTGAATGAAATCCCAGAATTCTATGCTACTTGCACAGAAAATATCTCTACAGACTCATTATATTGGACATCTCGCTTAATTGCAGCTTTAGCCGATGCCAACTACAGTGAATGTATTCCATTCATTGAACGCTATCAAGAAGCCATTCCAAGTCACGGCTATGTTATTCTGTCAAAATATGATAAAGCATACAATGAAACAAAAAATCTAAATCAATTAGAAATTGCCAATAAAGAAATGGAAACCATTGTCAAGGAACAAACACAAGCTTTATTGCAACAAGTTCTATTGATTCGAAGCAACAACATGGCTAATCGTTTTAGTCGTGCGGATGGATAAAAAAGGATGGAGACAAATTTTGTCTTCATCCTTTATATTTTGCACAAATTAGCTGAACAGCATCTTCCATACTCATAGATTCCAAATCAATATAAATATCATATTGAAAAGGATCTCCCCATTTTGATTTTGTATAATGCTCATAATATTTCTTTCTTTGCAAATCCATCTTTTCCACAAGACGAATTGCTTTTTTGTATGACAAATTTTCTTGTTTCATTTTTCTTTGAATTCGCATTTCTTTTGGAGCATGAATAAAAACCGATATTACTTTCACATCTTCATTTCTTAACACAAAATTGGCACATCTACCTACAAAAATACAATTATCTTTTTTCGCAAGTTCACGAATTTCATGACTCTGCAAATAAAATAAAACCTCCGATGTAGGAAGACCACGTGTCACATGGTGATTTCCTTCATGAACCGTCTGAAATAAGTACGGATTCGTTACCTTTTCATCGGATGATTCAAGTGTTTTTATTGACATTTCTCCATAAGAACAAGCTAAATACAACAAATGCTTTTCATACACTTTGATTCCGAGTTCTTTTGACAATAAAATTGCTATTTCATGACCACCACTACCAAATTCGCGACCAATACAGATTACTTTTTTCATTTCAATTTCTCTTTCACAATTTCAGGAATTTCCATTGTTTTTTGATTTTCATGAATATGAATTTGATATTCAAAAGAAGTTTCTATATCCAAAACAGGCAAATAGCCTTCACAAACCATTTCGATAGTTTCTAAAGAATCATCATTGACTAATATCTGTAAACTACCACTCTGATATTGAATATCCATATTCTTTATTTCTGGATGCAACGACTGAACTAATGACTTCATTCCCTCTTCATCTAAGAAAATTGAATACGTATACATGTTATTGATTTGATTCACATCAAAATTTGCTTTCATACAAATTTGTTCCATTGCATTCATTAAAGTCATAACATCTATTTCCTGATTATTTTCAATGAAATTTCCATTTTCATCGCATATACCATTTTTTGAAAAATATAAAATATTTTCTTCTTTTTCCAAAGCAAACAAAACAAATTCTTCATTCCAGTAATCTAAAATCAATGAATCATTTATTGAAATTGGTCCACATTGTATATTTATTTTCATGTCAGAAGTTATATATTCATTTTGTTTTGAAGAATATAAAGACTTAATTAAATATATCACATCTTCATTTATTTCAATTAAATCATCTGGATTCTTTTTTTGAATTGCTTTTTTCACATCTGAAGAAATTTTTATTTTTTCATTATTGGCTTTCAAATGTGCATTTAATTGAATGGAATCCGCATTTTTTAAAGTTCCACTTCCAGTAAAATCCAATTCCGACAAGGAATCTTCTTTTGTTTTCAAATCTACTTTTAAAGAAGAGACATCAAATTCATCTATTTCATTGGATAAAAGCAATTCAATCAATGCATTTGCTTTTTCTCCTTCTAGTCGAATTGAATATACATCATCTTCTTTTTCTATATCCATTAACTGATATAACTGATAAACTTCATCTAATACAAGACTATAATCTGGATATTCATCTGATATTTTAAATGCTCTTCCATTTTCCAAATAAACAATTCCATTACAATAATATAAATTGATATCTTCTTTTGAAATCACAATGACATCTTTATCCTCTATTATTGTTTTATACACCAAAGATTCATAGGAAACAGTTTCATCTCCTATTTTTCCATCACATACAATGTTAAATGCATATTCATCTTGATCTATAAATGTTTTAACAATTTCATAGGCTTTAATATCATTTATTAAATACTGTATAAAAACAGTACCTATGCATATACATAAAATAAAAACCAACAAAGTCTTTTTGATCCATTTATTTGTTCTACGTTTCTTTTTTCGTACAAATTTTAAAACCACAAGAATCAAAACAAGTAAAATAAAATCCAAAATAAGACAATACAAACAAATATGAGATGTTGATACAATCGCAATTTGAGGATTTAAAGAATCTACTGAAAACACAGAATAACTACCTTCCGAGTCTATCTTTACTTTTTTCCATTTATTTTTTTCTTTTACATAAATGCTTTCATTTTCTTTTTCAGGAAGATAACGAATCTTATGACTTTCCTGTCCATCATCTGGAATCACTATTTTCCAACATTCTTCTATGGTTTTATTTTTTTGAAAAGAAGAATTCGGATGCACTAATGTCTTGATTTCTAATTTATCATTCGAATCAAATTGACCTTCCACAAAGAAAATAGAACGACCATCTTCTCTTGTATCATTTGAATGCAATGCACAAATATAAGATTGATACTGTGCTTTAACAATTGTATCTTTCGTAAGATTTTTTAAATCAACATCTTCCCATTCCACATAATATCCTTCTTTTTGTGTAACAGCTGGATAAATGTTTTCATCAAAGGAATCTCCATAAGAAAATGGAACCGTTTTTATAACTTCATCTTCTAATATAAACGTTAAATTTAATCGTAAAAATGATTCCGGAAAAGAATCTTTGTTTTCCAATAATTCATTATAAGAAACACACTGCGCTTTTTGTTCATAACTTCTTCCATTGATTCCTGAAAGCGTCTCACTGATAAAATAGTTACTTAGAAATTCGCTATTTTCTTCTCCAGCAATGGCACCTATATATTCACTTGCCTTTTCAACGCTTACCATTGAATAACAATTTTGAATACAACTCACAGCTTCACTTACATCTTCATCTTTTCCTGAACCAATGATACCACCAACTTTTTTTCGCCCCGATAAGATACATTTTGCATAGCATGTATCAATTGTAGAATCCGTTTGTCCTGCAATTCCTCCAACATAATCAGCGTTTTCACTTGAAATAGATCCATAGTTTTCATCTTTAAATAAATAACCCAGGTCCATTTTTCCAACAATTCCGCCAACATAGCTATATTTTGTTGTGACATTTCCTGTATTCATACAATTTACACATACTGCATTTGCTTCTAGTTTTTCATCTATATGAAAATCAATGTCATCTTCAGGATCTAATTCATATTCAATGGCCATAGAACCGATAATGCCACCTGCATTTAA